>JAGLCY010000188.1 GCA_023270185.1 Candidatus Krumholzibacteriia bacterium
CTTTTTCTTCACGGTTTTTTTCTTGGCAGTCTTTTTCTTGCCGGTCTTTTTGCGTTTGGCGGCATCCTTGAGAAGCGACACGGCCTCTTCCACGGTAACATCCTCCGGGTCCCGGTCACGTCCGATATTCCCATTGAGTTTACCGTCGGTCACATAAGGTCCGTACCTGCCTTTGCAGATGGCCAGGGGTTCGCCCGTTTCCGGATGTTTCCCCAGATCCCTGAGTACCGTTCGTTTGTTCTTGTTCTTGATCCGATCCAGGGCTTCGTCCAACGTGATGGTAAACAGGGTGTCCACAGTCTGGACACTGGCGAAAACCCGGTCCTTCTCCACATAGGGTCCGAATCGTCCCAGACCGGCGCGCACCGGTTTGCCGGTTTCCGGATCGGTCCCGATCTCCCGGGGCAGGGAGAGCAGCCTCAGTGCGTAGGTGAGATCAATCGAAGACGGGTCGGTCTTTTTTCCAAGGCTTATCCGTTTCGGTTTCTTGTCCCCCTCCTGTTCCCCGAGCTGGAGGTAGGGACCGAACGGACCGGTCAAGGTGTAGATATTCTGCCCGGTATCGGGATGAACACCGATCGGTTCGCGTGATTTGTCCCGCTGGACTATCAGGTCCAAAGCCTTCTCGGGAGTCAGCTCATCTATGAGCAGATCCACAGGGAGGGTGGCGCGGCGATCGTCAAGGCCCTCCACCTGGACCGATACGTAATTGCGACCAATCCTCAAGACGATGGGATAACCGGTTTTCGGATCGTTGCCAACCAGGATGCGCGGAAATTCGATCTTTTCCAATTCCGCCTCGATATCCTGCTCCAGGCCGGTTTCTCCTTTGCAACCGCGGAAGAAGCATTCGAGAAAATTGACCCAGTCGATCTCACCGGTGGCAATCTGGTCGAGTTCCTCCTCCATCAAGGCAGTGAACTGGAGGTCCACGTATTTGTTGAAGTGTTCCCGAAGCAGGTGGGTGACGGCCATCCCGATGTAGGACGGCAGCAGCGCGCCGGACTTTTTAACGACGTATTCACGACTCTGAATGGTACCGATTACGGAAGCGTAAGTGGAAGGGCGCCCGATCCCTTCTTCCTCCAGCTTCTTGATGAGCGAGGCCTCGGTGAAACGCGCGGGTGGTTGTGTCTCATGACCCAGCGATTCCACCTTGGTGATTTCCACCGGAGGAACATTGTCCTGTCCTTCATCGCCGATGGTCCTGCCTTCGGACATTTCGGGCAGGATCGTGTCCTTTCCCTTATCCCCATAGACCTTGAAAAAGCCGGGAAACCGAACCACCGAACCGTTGGAGCGGAAAGTCAGTTCCCGGTCTCCAGCTGTCACCGCGATGTCGACCGCAGTTTTGTCCAGTTTGGCATCGGTCATCTGGGATGAAACAGTTCGATTCCAGATCAGGCGGTAGACGGCGAGTTCTTCGCTGTCCAGGCGGTCGGCAACCGATTCAGGGGTTCGATCCACATGGGTGGGGCGGATTGCCTCATGGGCTTCCTGGGCTCCCTTGGCTTTCGTCTTGTAGCGGCGCGGTCCCTTGGTGTAATCGGGTCCGAAATTCTTTTGAACATGTGATTCGATCTCGGCCAGGGATTTTTCGCTGAGGGTCAGGGAGTCCGTCCTCATGTAGGTAATAAGACCGTCACGAATGGACCCCACCCCTTCATAAAGGCGTTGGGCGATGCGCATGACCCGTTGGGGCGACATCTTCAACCTGCCGCTGGCGGCTTGTTGAAGCGTCGAAGTGGTGAAAGGAGGCGAGGGCCTCTGGGTGGTCTCTTTCCGGGTCACCCGCGCCACGCGCCAGGGACGGGTTTTCCCAGCGGTATCCGCCAATTCCCTGGCCAGTTCGTCGCTGAGATGGATTCGTTTGGTTGGGCTCTTGAGTTCTCCTGTATCAGGATCGAAATCCTTTCCTCCGGCAATTTTGATCCCGTCGATCTCGGTCAGGCGCGTGACGAAAGCGAGATCGGCGCTGGTCATGGCCGCTTCGATGTCACAGTACTTGGCCACGTGGAAAGCCTGCCGCTCCTCTTCCTTTTCCACAACCAGTCGAACCGCGACGCTCTGCACGCGACCGGCGGACAGTTTGGTCCTGACCTTCTTCCAGAGAACCGGGGACAGGGAATATCCATACAGGCGGTCCAGGATGCGCCGACCTTCCTGGGCGCGGACCAGTTTCATGTCGATTTCGCGAGGGCTTTCAAGGGCGCTGTTGATGGCGGATTTGGTGATCTCGTGGAAGGAAATCCTTCGCACGGGAACCTTGGGATCAAGGACTTCCAGGAGGTGCCAGCTGATCGCTTCCCCCTCACGGTCCTCATCCGTCGCCAGCAGCACTTCGTCAGCCTTCTTCAACAGCTTCTTGAGTTCCGCCACCTGTTTCTTGCTGTCGGCGGAGATCACGTAGATGGGTTTGTAGCCGTCGTCGAGATTGACCCCGTACCGACGCCAGGGCTCTTTCTTGTATTTGGCGGGGATTTCCTTGGCGGATCCCGGGAGGTCCCTGATGTGTCCATAACTGGAGGTCACGGTATATTCGTCATCCAGGAACCGGGTGATGGTCCGGGCTTTGGCCGGTGATTCTACGATGATCAGTTTCAAGTATTGTTCCTTCCAAGCAAAACCCGGCTGCTGGTTTCAACGGCCGGTTAAGAAAACGTTTCCCAGTTGTTGGGCAACCTAATGAATACCCTCGAATCCCTCCGACGCTCCACCGGTCATTCCCGGTCTGCCCGGACGAAACAGGACCTGCTCCAGGACGGTTTCCAGGTCGTAGGGACCCATGGGCGTCAGCGCGATATACGAGGAATACTGCAACAGGGCTTCCAACTGGGCCCGGTTGATCTGTCCGTTGTTGAACAACTTTATTAAAAAACCCATTCCCTTGGGTGTCAGGTAATCGGAATCAGTTTCCCCGAAATACCGGAAGGCCTTCTCAGAAGGCGCGTCGGGGACCGGATCCCGGTTCCAGGTCGGCAGGTCATCGTTCAGCCAGTGGGATTCGATCCAGTCCAGGAGACCGTGCATGTCGCCCTCGTCCAGTCCGGCAGCCTCCACCTTTTCCTGGATGCGTGCCCTAATGGGCGGCAGAGTCTCAGGGGAACCTGAAAGGGCCTCCAGCAGGATGATCAAAAGATGTTTCAGTCTGTCCTTTTCAGGATCCATGTCTTGTCACTTTCCTGGCCTGTCCTTTGGCGGGCGATCGCCAAGGCGGCAAAAAACTAGCATGGCTGGCCCTGAACGGCAAGTCCGGCCGCCGATTCAAGGGAGCGTTAAATGGCTCCGCAGCACTTTTTATATTTTTTGCCGCTGCCGCAGGGACAGGGATCATTCCTGCCCACCTTGGGTTCTTCTCTTTGCACAGGACGGGCTCCGGTCGGCGAATCAGCCCTGGGTTGTGGGGCGGCGCGGCCCCCTTTGGAGGTTGCACCCTGTTCGTAGGCGGAGACTTCCTGGTGGCTGGTCTGCATCTTGTCCACTTCGGGCTCTTTCCGCACGGGAGGCGGGGCGAGCTCGGCCCGGAAGAAAAGGCTGACAGTGGATCTTTCCAGATTATCCATCATGGTCTGGAACAGGTGAAAGGACTCGGCCTTGTACTCCACCAAAGGATCGCGCTGTCCATAGGAACGCAGCCCGATGCCGCTGCGTAACATGATCAGTTCGTTGAGGTGGTCGCGCCAGTGTTCGTCCAACACCTGAAGCAGAACGAATTTCTCCAACTGACGGGTCAGGTCGACCCCCAGGTTCGCTTCCTTGGATTCGTATTTCTCCAAACCGAATGCCACCATCTTCTCTTCGATGGCCTCATAACCGTCTTCCAGGTGTTCATCGGGCTCCAAAGGAAGTGGCGCCAGCACGAGGCCCTGATAGAGCCCGGCAAGCTTGTCCATCTCCCAATAATCGGGCGCGTTGTCCCGGTCGGCGCATTCGGCCAGGAGTCCGGTCACCGCGTTTTCCACGAAGATTCGGATCTGGTCACGCAGATCAACTCCGATAACGGCGTCCCGACGGAGTGAGTAGATAACCTCCCGCTGCTTGTTGACGACGTCGTCGTACTGGAGCAAATGCTTACGGATTTCGTAGTTTTGGGTCTCGACCCGCACCTGGGCCTTCTCGATGGCCTTGGTGACCATGGAGTGGGTGATGACTTCGCCCTCCTCCACGCCCAGCCGGTCCATGACCTTGATGATACGTTCGGGGCTGAACAGCCGCATGAGATCATCTTCAAGGGACAGGAAGAAGATCGCCTGACCGGGATCACCCTGACGCCCTGCGCGACCGCGCAACTGCCGGTCGATGCGCCGGCTTTCGTGGCGTTCCGTCCCGATGATCTGCAATCCCGTGGCCTGATCTTCGAACATCAGGGGATCAAGCTCCATCCCCGGCCACTTTTCGGGAAGCCTCAGGATTTCCGGCGCCAGCTTGATGTCGGTCCCACGTCCGGCCATGTTGGTGGCGATGGTGACCGCTCCCACATGACCGGCTTCAGACACGATTTCCGCTTCCGCCTTGTGTTGTTTGGCGTTAAGAACATTGTGGTTGATGCCGCGCAGTTTCAACAACCTGCTCAGCAACTCGCTCACCTCGACAGTCGTGGTTCCCA
>JAGLCY010000189.1 GCA_023270185.1 Candidatus Krumholzibacteriia bacterium
TACAAAAGCGGCACGCGGTTGGCGAAGCGCATCACCTTGGCCAGTTCGTCGCCGGGCAATTTACCGCCGTAGGCCAGACCGACCTCGATCTGGAACGGGTTGCCGCGATACACCGAGGCGGGCCTGGTGACCGAGGTGTAGAACTCGGCCTCGACACCGCTTTTCAAACCCGCCATCACCAGATCCTCACCGATGGGCGACAGGCAGTTCGTCGGGGGCGAGGCGATCTTCGTTTCGGCGATGCTGTCGAGCAGTTTCTGGATGTCTTCCCGGACCAGGCGTTTGGGGTTCTTGCGCGGTGGCAGCCCGGCCCCGGTGAGGATCTGTTCGGCAGTCTTGGTTCCGACGCGGCAGAACTCGTCCTTCAGGAACGAGTTGATGTTGCGCGACGATGTTTCCTTGAGCATGCGGGCCAGGATGCCCAATTCCACGCCGTACGGATGGGGTTTGATTTCCACCGCTTCGTGGGGCAACTCCTTGGTGGAGTTGGGATAGATAATGGTTTCGCCCTTGGGATTGCGATAGGTCAGATGGAGATGGGGGTTGGCGATGGCCGTTTGCTCGAGGTAGTTGTCGACCGAGTGTTGGCCGCGTTTATAACTGCCGGTCAGGTGAATCTCGATCCTTGTGCCGTGTTCCTTCTCCCAGATCGTCTCGTCACCCGTCAGGATGTTGGGCTCGTTTTTCTTCATGTCGAGCATGACCTGGAAACGGTGGGCCGGATATTTTTTGCCGGTGCGGCTGTAGATGGTCACGGGCTGACCTGTGGTCAGCTGACCGTACATACCGGCGGCCGAGATGCCGATGCCCTGCTGTCCGCGACTCTGTTTCAGCGAATGGAATTTCGATCCGTAGAGGAGCTTGCCGAAAATCTTGGGGATCTGGGCCTTCACGATGCCGGGCCCGTTGTCCTCGATGATAAGCTTGTAACGTTCCTCTTTTTGCGAGCCGGGTTTGGCCCCGTTGGCGGTCTTGCCGTTCTTGCCGCTTTTCCCGTTGGACTGGGCGGTCGCATCCTCATCCTGGCTGCTCATTTCCATACCCAGGTTCACGGGTTTGTCGGGACGGATCTCCACTTCGATCACCGGGGTGATGCCGGCTTCTTCACAGGCGTCCAGGCTGTTGTCCACCGCTTCCTTGATGGTCGTCAGCAGGGCCTTGGCGGGCGAGTCGAACCCCAGCAGATGGCGGTTCTTGGTGAAGAACTCGCTGATGGAGATCTCGCGCTGCTTGGCGGCCATGGTCTGGGCGTTTTTTTCGATGCGCTTTTTCTGGGGTGCGGCCATTCACGGATCCTTCCGGGTGTCGGCAAATCCCTTGATTCCGGCGTTTTCGCGGGAGCTTGGGAGACAGGAATTTAAAATACAGATACCGTCCGGGTCAACCCCGCTGTTACCGATACAGGGCGCGCAGGGATCCGAACGAGGTTTTTTCCGTCGGGACAACGAGATCGCTGGTGAACTTGATGGTGAAATATCCGGTGCCCGATTCGGAGGGAGCGCGGAAGCAGTCCACCCCGAGATAGACGGTGATTTCCTCATCGGTCTCGTTGCGATAGGTCAGGGTTTCACCCTGGATGGCGGTCGAGTCGTTGACGTAGTCCAGGCATACGGGATTCGTGCCGCAACCGTCGAAAAGCCAGAGGGCGATGTCCAGGGGGAAGGCCACATCCGTGAATTCGACCTTGAATTGGCTGAAATTCTTGCCGCCGAACTGGTTGCCAGTGGGAGGCGGCAGGGTGAGGGTGTACCATTGTTCCCCGCCCTTCACCAGGATGGGGCTGCATTCGTAGCTTTGGACCAGGTCGTCCCGGCCGAACAGGTTGCCGGGGAATTCCTGTTCCGGCAGGCTGATATCCACCTCGGTGGCCCATCCGGGCTCGCAGACCTTGGG
>JAGLCY010000019.1 GCA_023270185.1 Candidatus Krumholzibacteriia bacterium
GTCGTCGTCTTACCCGACCCCGTGGGACCCGTCACCAGCACCATGCCGAAAGGCGCGGCGATGGCCTCGTAGATATCGTCCCGGGCCTTTTTTTCCATACCGAAATCAGCCAGGTCCAAGTTCAAGTTGCTCTTGTCCAGGATCCGCATCACGACCTTTTCCCCGAAAATGCAGGGTAGGATCGAGACACGGAGATCCACCTTCTTGCTTCCTATCTTCAACTTGATACGGCCGTCCTGGGGAATGCGACGTTCGGCGATATCCAGTTCCGCCATGATCTTCAGACGGCTGGTGATGGCGTTCTTGAGTTTGATGGGCGGTTCCATCACTTCGGACAGCACCCCGTCGATGCGGTAGCGGACCCGCATATTCCTCTCGTAGGGCTCGATGTGGATGTCACTGGCGCCGAGCTTGACAGCTTCGGCCAGCAGGGTATTGACGAGTTTGACGACCGGAGCGTTCTGGCCTTCCTGCCCCGTAATGTCCTCATCGTCCATTTCCTCCACCAATTCGATGTCGTCCTCGATCCCCTCCATGATCGCGGCCAGTGAATCGGTGGTGGCGTAGAACTTGTCGATATATTTCTTGATCGCCCTTTCACCGGCGACGGCGGGCTGCACGTCCAGACCGGTGATGAATTTGATGTCGTCGATGGCGAAAATGTTGCTCGGGTTGGCCATGGCCAGAGTCAGAACTCGGCCCGCCCGGCAGATTGGAAGCACCTGGAATTTACGGGCCACGTCGCCCGGGATCATGTCGATGCATTCCATCTCGATGTCGGTCTTATCCAGACTCAATACCGGCAGGTTGTAGGTCTTACCTACAAACTCGGAGTAGGTGGTTTCATCGATGACGCCGATCTTGACCAGGGCCTGGCCAAGGGATCCGCCTTCCTTCTTCTGGAGTTCCCTGCCCTTCGCCAAGGTGGCCTCATCGACGAGGCCCGCCTCAAGCAAATGGCTGGCGATCTTGTCCTTGGCGGCAGTGATGGGACCTGAATTCATGTTGCGATGACTCCGCTCTGGTAAATCCCGTATCCAGATCAAAACCGGCTTCAAGAGCCGGGTTTCGGCCGTAATTTCCGCCCCTTCCCCCTAACGGAGGGTCCGGGCGGTTCATTCGTGCCCCCTCTTTTTCGGATGGGAAACAGCGGACTTTACCTAGTTTTGCAGGGAATCTTCCGAAAGGGAGTCCGGCGCCTCTTCAACCGCGAAATTCACCAGGGGAGCCAGCCGGGCAGAAAGCGCAGGTCCAATGCCCTTGACCGTGCGCAAATCCTCGGCATTCCGGAAAATGAGGCCTTCTGCCCTTACCTCCTGGATCCGACCGGCCAGTACCGGCCCCACTCCAGGCAGGAGTGTCAGGCTGTCCACACTGCAGATATTGATTGGCAACGGAGTGGTCAATACGGGCTTGGGGGCTTTCTCGGAGGCCTCCGCACCACCCGGTGACAGCACGAGCTCGTCCAGCCACATATGCTCCCGCCACTGGCCACCGGGGGTGATCAGCATGCGGTGACGGACCAGTCGTCCGGTCATCAACAGGGCAAAGACCAACAGTATTCCCAGGGCTTGGCGGCGGGAAAGGCGTCTTAGTAACGGAAAGTCCAGTGGAGTCTGAGGTCCAGCTCCTGTTCGTGGCTCAGGGCGCCGGCCGTCATCCGGGTCTTTTCGCCCGTCAGGTTGCGAAAGGCCAGGGACAGATTGGCCCCCACCAGCCGGAAGCCCACCAGCAGATCGTGCACCGTTCGCGTGGGCAACAGGTAGTTCCTGGTCACGTCCCAGGGATCGGCCATCTCTCCCTGATGAGTGCTGAACAGGGCCAGTTGAAGGATGCCGTCTTCCTGGAAGAAGTGGTTCTCCCACATCACGTGAAGGCGAAGATACTTTTCGGGAGGCAATAAACTCGCCCGGCCCACTTTTTCGTCGAAGCTCTGCCACGTGCCCTCCAGTTTCACCCGACCCCAGCCGAGGAACCGACCCTCCCTGCCAAGGCTTCCGGTCAATCTGGCGGCATCCAATTCCAGACCGTTGGTCCAGACACCCTGGTTTCCATTCGGGACCAGAGCCTCCCAGGTGATCCCCTCGGTCAGACGCCGCACGCTGCCGTCGACCGCAAAATCAATGCCCAACAGGCGTCTCCTTAATAACAGCCCGGCCCGCAATGTCTTCTCGCGATCAAGGTCCGGATTGGGCAGCAGGGCCAGTCGCTCGGTGTCCACGACATGCAGCAGAGGTGTCAACAGCTCGTCACTGCGCGGCGCTCGCCCACCGTAATACAAGTCGATCCGCCACCAGGGTTCCTGCTCGTCGGAACCCCAGGCCAAATCCAGTTCGGGACCGAAGCCGGCGTGTTTGTCCCACTGACCACCCACCCCCAGCACCAGGCGGGACGAACCGGCCCGGATTCCCGTCCTGGCCGAAACCAGAGCGGTGTTTCCCTTCCCGATTCCATTGCCGGCAGAAGGGGCGGCCCAGGCGTCCGATGTCCCCGTATCGTAGACCGACCAACGTGTGAACAGGGCCGTAAGACCGGTCAGGGGTGGGAAGTCCTCCTGCCCGGACCGTGGGGCGCGGGTAAGATCAAGACTCAGGCCCTCCCGGCCTGTTTCAACTTTCCGGCGTTCCCAGCCCACGCCGAGGGTGTCACGGTCACCCCATTCGATATCCCGGTTCTTCCAGAACACTGAAGTCTTCCAGCGCCAGGCACCGGTGCGGGCAGTCATTGTCGCGGCAATACCGTCATCCCAGACCTCCTGGTGTTCGGCCCCGAGAACGGGAAGACTGTCCTTGGTCTTGCGGCCGTTGGAATACTCCACAACCAGATGATTTTCATTGTCCAGACGCCTGAAAAGACGGGTGCGGCTCTGCCGGACACTGCCATGGCCCGTGAACCCGTCGGGATTGGATTCCTGAAAGATCTCCTCCGGGTCCTCGGTGAAATTGTATCCCTCGTGGTCCAGGGACTCCTCGAATTCGAAAGCCGCCCTCCAGGCTGCCTCGGGCGTGAGCACATGGATGGCCCGAAAATAGGTCTCGTGGTTGCCTTTGACGCCACGGTAAGCGGACACGGCCTTACCGGGGTCCGGATCTTCGGTTTCGAGGCTGATGAGGCCACCTGTCCCTCCCCAGCCGTCCGCACCCATGCCCCGGTCGCGAAGCACAAGACCTTCCGTAGGTACCAGGACCGGGTCATCGGCCAGGACGTGACCGGTTCCCACGGGAATCCCGTCCCTTATGAACATGGGTGATGAATTGGTGCCCGCCTCTCCCAGGACGACCGCGGACGCACCAAGACCTCCATCATTCACAGGCACCCAGGGAGTATACCAATCGAGCTCGGTCAAGGCTGTTGGCGCGAAAGGTGTCCACAGTGACCGTCGCCACCCCTTGGTTTCGCGTGCCCGGCGGGACACCTCGTCAACCGGCGCCGGCGATCTTTCGACCTGGACGCTGTCCGCGGGCGCGACCGACAGAGTGTCGGATTCGGTTTGCTGTGCCGAAGCTTGGCCTGCCACCAACATCGCCACCACCAGAACTGCCGGAAGGACAGAGGGCCCCGGGGAACTCCCAGTCAACGGCTCCCGCCCCAGATGCGCCAACCGGGGCAAAAGGACCGGCAGCAAAACGGCGAAGACGACAGTATTTACCCCGGTGTGGATCAGGAAAAGAGGAATCGCGGTTGAAAACACGACCAATGGAGCAAGATCGAATGCCCGGATAATGCTCAGGTTTGTCAGCAGGTCGTACAGGCAGGTGGTGACAAAACCGGTTCCACCCGCCCAGATCATGGCCCGCACCTTTCGATGGCGCCCCAAGGCGATTAGGATCGGCCTGGAACTCCACCACCCCAGCATCCCGGCCAAACCCAACCCACTGACCTGAGCCAATAGCAGAAGAGGGTGGGGAAGTCCGTATGGAGAGCCCATGGAATATATCGCGGCCGCGAGGATCCCCGTCAGGACTCCGGCGCGCAGCCCCAGGGCGGCTCCGGCCAGGGCAATGACCAGGGTCATGAGTTCGACATTGGGAACGCCGGCCAGAAGGTAACCCATGCCCACTGCCGTACCCGTAAAAAGGCCCAGCAGCACAGGCTGCCGGACCGGGGATGTCTTGATCGTGCCGTCTCCCGGTTTTCTCATGGACGCATCTTAATTTAACAGACGCGGACGATCAAGAATTCCCGAAAAACGTTCTGATTTTTTTAACCCGTCGAATCAGACCCTCACCAGTTGACTCAAACGGGTTGTGATGTCCAGGAAGTTGGGCGCCACGGCCAGGATCTCTTCATAGATTCCACCCGCGGTATCGGGCCTATCGGCCAGTTCATGGGCCCGGGCGATGTGATAGCGCAAACCGAGATTCTCCCGTGAGTCCTGTTCCGCGAACTGGAGTCCTGAGGTCAAAACGGTTATGGCCTCGTTGGGACGGTCCGCTCTCTGCAGGGTGACACCCCACATTTCATGGGCCCGGATCGTGAAGTCGTCGTCCGCCGCGGCGGTCTCGAAGCTCTCGCAGGCCTTGTCAAACAAACCCATCTCCAGGTAGACCAGACCCATCTCGTAAAGACGGTCGGCATCATCATCCGCTTCGGTGCCTCCGACCACGCTCCCGATCTCCGACGCGATGGTGTCCAATTGGGAGGAGTCATCCCCCAACACCGCATCTGAATCCTCGGAGAGGATCTGGGCCAGGAGGTCGACCGACTCGGCAGGTTCTTCTTCTGCAACCGGGATCGACTCTTCGACTGCCTGCTCTTCGACTGTCGATTCTTGGGCTACCGGATCGTCGACGGCCATTTCCTTCGAAGCCTGGGCAATGAGGTCTTCCATGTCCGAGTCGCCATCTTCATCAATGACCAGACAACCCTCGGCATCCTTATCGTCCACCTCGGCGGTTGCAAAGGGCTGGACGGTCTCGACGGGTTCCGGATCCGCATCCGCGGTCTTTATCTCGGGAACATCGATCGAAATGTCCGAGAAGGATGCATCCCCCTTCGGCGGGTCCACGGAAACGGGAGGATCAACGGCTACTGGCTCATCCGTGCCGGAACCTTGCGGATCCGCTGTCTCATTGGATTCATCCAGGGCGACCGAATTGTAATCGGTCATCGGGGTTGAATCGACGGCATCGGGATTGACCCGCTTGTTCCACTTGCCGAATTCGGGATAGTTTGTGAGCTCCGGCGAGATGACAAGGATTTCATCCACTATTTTCCGGGCGCCATCCTTGTCGCCGGAATCATAAATCACACAAGCCTTCAAACAGCCGGCGCGGCTGGAATCGAGTGGTTTCTCCATCGAGCGGAAGATATGGGTCAACCGTTCCATGATGGGCAAGCTGGCTGGATACAGTTCCAGTAGTTTACCGCAGCGTTTGCTGAATATCTCCTGGATCTCCCCCCCGGCCTGCTCCCCACCTGCCAGGAAGGCAAGAGCGTGATTTTCGCCTTCGACGACCAGGTCCTGCGACGAGCGGATTTCGGCCAGGTACCAGTGGGCATGCATATTCGCATCATCGTGCCTGAGAATCTTCTTGCAGATGGCGACGGAATTGTTCAGCAGTCCGGTCTTGCGGTATTTTGTGGCGGCGGAAAGGAAATTCTTGATGGCCTTCCGTGTATCACCCGATTTTAGGCACAGATCACCCAGTTCGTTGATGATCGTGGGATTGCTTTTTTCCACTTCCAGGATTTTTTCGTATACGGCAATAGCCCTGTCCCAGTCCCGGTCTTTCCCGGCCTGATAGGCTTTCTGCTTTAATTGGCTCAGCTTGGACAAGAGGCAGACCCCCGCTGTCAGCAGTCGGCATGTGATGACTTTACCTGGAGCCGGTGATAAATCACCAACTTCCTTTGATTAATCATCGCCCATTGCGAAGGCGGGTTAAGGATTAATCTTCCGCCCAGCAAGGAAAACCGAGACCGCCGGGTTGTGACCGGCCCGATAAGGCACCAAGCGATAGTCGGAATCGTCCAGAATAATGAAATCGGCCATTTTTCCCGGTGCCAACGAACCCACCTCGGAGGCCTTACCGAGAGCCCAGGCCGCGTTGAGAGTCGCTCCGACCAGGCTTTCGGCGGGAGTCAGACGCATCTGTGTGCAGGCGATGGACATGATCAGGGGCATGGAGAGAATTGGACAGCTGCCGGGGTTGAAGTCGGAGGCCAGAGCCAGGGCGCAGCCCTGATCGATCATTCCCCGGCCAGGCGCGTAACGATTCAGGCCGAGAGTGAAAACGGTCCCCGGCAGCATGACCGCCACGGTCGACGATCCGGCCAGGGCCTCACGGCCCTGGCTGTC
>JAGLCY010000190.1 GCA_023270185.1 Candidatus Krumholzibacteriia bacterium
CGGAAATCGGCATGGTCAGCAAGTGGCGGGAATATGATTCCAAGTTTTACCGGCTCGACCAGGACGCGCCCTTCCTGGATCAATCCCAGTTCAAGCTGGACCAGCCCAAGCAATACGCCAAAACCCTCGAGTACAACGGGAAGATGGATGGCATCGGACTGGCAACTTTTCTGGAAAAAGATGCTGATGAACAAAAGAAACGGCGCAAGCAGGCGGCCAAAGAGCTGAAGTACGTGGCGGATTTCAACCTGCGAATGACAAACCAGGTCCAGCAGGTAAAGGACCCCAACAGCGGGGGAGCCAGCTTTCTGATCAGCGACATGACCGTCATTGGAGACTGTCTGGGCAAACTCAGGACTGCTGTCGCGCTGGACCCATCCAATCCCTACGCTTGGCACGTCCTGGCCTATTTTGCCGACATCGTCGGCGATCAGAACCGCGCGGCCACATCCCTGAACGGCGCCCAGGCCGCCCTGGCTGAGATTCCAGCCGACCAGTTGACGGAACTTCGCGCGGAAGTTGCCCTGGACCGGGCCTGGATACAGCGTGACAGGGGCAATTTCGAAAAAGCCTCGGCCAGCTTGAAGGCTGCAGTGGATTTCGGCGCTCAGGGCATCAGGCCTCGCCTGCTGCAGGGACTCATCGCCGCCCAGATCGGTAATACACAAGTGGCGGTGGAGGTTGCCACCGCCCTTCGCAAAACAGAGGTCCGGGTGTTTCCACTTAATGTATATTCCTCGACTTTTTCTCCCGAGTTACGTGATATCTCCAGCTGGAAACGTTCCACTTCCAACTACCTCCAGAGCTGGATTCTGGCCCTGACCTGGCTGCAGGAGGGCAATCCGGACATGGCCGCCGCGGCCTTTGGTAATTTCTCCATAAAAAATTATTATCCGGAGGCCCAACGCTTCTGGAATGATGCCGGCCGCATTTATGAAATTACAGGCCGCCGCTCCCACGCCGAAAAGGCCTGGAGCATGGCCAGGATCAACACTCCGTATGTGGTGTACTTCATCTACAAACCCTACGCGATGGACGTGGGTAAACTCACCGGACGGCCCGGTGCTGTGCCCTTTTTCCTGGGCTTCGACCAATTCTACACCACCGGCAGCCGACTGGCTTACAGCGCCGTCCTGGTCGAGATGGTGGCTTCCGCCGAGGATGATCTGGCAAAACAGGAACTGGCCGCCCGAGCCCTCGATGAGCTGGAGCTGTGCAAAAACACCGGTGTTTATCCGGCCCAGGTACAGATTCTCATGGGGCAGGTCTATTACATGATGGGTGATCTCGGTTCCGCCCTGCTGGAAGTGGAAGATGCCTTGAAGCTCATGGATGAACAGGGGGACACCGCGGGATCCACCGCGGTTCTCCAGGGGTTGGCCAAGTCGGGTGACAAGCTGGCACCCACCGACATCGCCAACTTCTACAGCCAGAGCGAGACCTCGTCCGGGCGCTGGATGACGGCCGAGGATCGTGAGGCCCGGTTGGCCGGTTTGAGAAAGACGTTTGCGGACCATCCCAGCGCCGTGAACCGTCAGAACCTGGCCCGTTTCCTCATCCGGAACGATCAGGCCGACGAAGGTCGTGATCTCGCCATGGGTGATCTGAAGGGGCAGGAGTTGACCGGGGAAAACATCAGCAAGTTGTCCGGAGATGACCTGGCGTTGGTGCTGGAGGCGGACCGCGTCGAGGATGGGGACGATCTGGCCCTCGCCCTGGTCCACGCGCTCGAAGGTGGCGCCACCGATCCCTGGAACCATTCGGGTCTGTGGATCCTGGCCGGTTTCATCTGCCTGGACGGTGGTGACATTGCCGAAGCCCGGATCGCTCTCGAGCGAGCGCAGGAACTGGACCCGGGCAACCAGGGTCTCAAGATCCAGCTGGCCCTGATGGAAGGCCAGTAGCCCCGCTAACGGTTTAACCCGGATTATTCATGAATCGCCTACTGCGGCTGCGTATGATGAGATTTGACAGCACCTTCTCGGTTTTGCTCCTTCAACGTACCTACAGGTACGTCTCGGTCCCAAAACACTGCGAGGGAACTGTCAAATCTCATCATACACAGCCTCGCTACGGCGATTCATGAATAATCCGGGTTAAGGCTGGCGCGCACCTGGTTTTCCACGCCGCCGGCGATGACCACTTCCTGTACCGGTTTGCCCAACGGGGTGAACCGGTACTTTTCATTGCGCCAGGTGATCACCGAGCGCGCGAAATCCATCTCCAGTTGATCTTCGCCGATGATGGTTTTATCGCCGGACCGTGCCTTGAAGTGGGCCTTCATGGCGTCGGACAACTCGGGGCACTCCACGCAGATGAAACCGTTGTTGATGGCGTTGCGCAGGTAGGTCTGCGAGTAGCTGCCGGCGATGACCAGCTTGATGCCCGCGGCCTGCAGCGCGGTGGCCGCCTGTTCGCGGCTGCTGCCGGTGCCGAAGTTGTAACCGCTGACTAGGACGTCGCCTTCTCTGACTTGCCCGGCGAACGCGGGGTCGTAGTTTTCCATCACCACTTCGGCCATTTTCTCGCGAGTGACGTCTTCGCGGTACGTCCAGTCCTTGCTGTAGATGCCGTCGGTGTTGAGGTTGTCCGTAGGCAGGAAAACCACGCGGCCGGTCAGGCCGGCGGGGAAGCCGTCGAGGATTTCCACATCCTTTGCCTCCGTTTCGGCGGCCGTGAACTCCGTGAACGAGCGTTCGGGCACGCCGGCGGAAAGGTTCATGTCTTTCGGGCCGGTGATGTACCCGGCCAGGGCGCTGGCGGTGACCACCGCGGGGCTGGCCAGATAGGCCTCGGCGTCGCGGCTGCCCATGCGTCCGCGGAAATTGCGGTTGGTGGCCGAGATGCCCACTTCGCCTTCTTCCAACAATCCGATTCCCAGCCCGATGCAGGGCCCACAGCCGGGGGGAAGTGGTATGGCGCCGGCTTCCAGGAGTTTCTGCCAGGCGCCGTTGGCCTTGGCCTCATCCTCGATGGGCTTGCTGGCCGCGGCGATGTAGAACTCCACGCCATCGGCGACGGTGCCGCCATCGGCGACGGCTGCCGCCTGCTCGATGTCACCGAGCCGGGCGTTGGTGCAGGACACCAGATAGGCCTTTTGGATGGCCATCTTTTTTGCGTCCATCTCCGCCAGCGAGGTCATCACCTGCAGGGAGTGGGGCCCGCTGACGTGGGGGGTGACCTGGCCGAGATCCAGTTCGATTTGAGCAGCAAAAACCGCGTCGGGATCGGAGGCGGGCGGGGTGTTTTTCCAGCTGTCGATATCTTCGGCGGTGATGCGGTCGGTGATCCCTTGTTCGGCCAGCCAGGCGCGGCGCTCTTCCATGAAAGCAACTGTCGTTTCATCCACGGGGAACCAACCAGCCAGCGCGCCCCACTCGGTTGTCATGTTGGCGATGGTCAGGCGCTCTTCCATCGACAGGTTCGCCACGCCGGTGCCGCCGAATTCGATCACCGCGTTGAGTACCTCGCCCTGGTTATACATGCCACACAGGGTGATGATGACATCCTTGCCGGTCACACCGGGCTGCAACTTGCCGTTCAGGTTCACCTTGATCGTGCGGGGGATCTGCCACCACACCGTACCGATGGCCCACAACGCCGCCGCGTCGGTGCGTACAACGGGGGTGCCCAGCGCCCCGATGCCGCCATAGGTGTTGCTGTGGCTGTCACTGGCCACGCAGAAGCCGCCGGGTTTGACGTAACCTTCCTCGATCATGATCTGATGCCCGATGCCGCGTCCGGCCGGATATGCGGTCACGCCGTTGGCGTCCGCGAATTCGGCGATGGCCCGGTACTTGGCCTGGTTGTCTTCACCTAGATCCTGGATGTTGTGGTCGAGGGTGAACACCGGTTGCCGGGGGTTCTTTATCTTTGGCACGCCCAGGCCCTTGAACTTGCCCATGACCGCGGAGGTGTTGTCGTGGGTCATCACATGGTCAGGCACGAGGGTGACGTAATCGGCGGCGTGGACTTCCTGGCCGGCGTCTAGGCCGACGGCGTGAGCCTGAACGATTTTTTCAATAACGGTCTGGGCCATGGCGGGATCCCCCTGGTCGAGATGGTGACAGGTCTTCCGGGGAAAATCTAAAACAAGTGGTCCCGGGGGACAAATCCCGAGGCCGGATATCTACAGTTTTTTTGCTGATCAGGTGACGGCTTGCGCCCTCGTCCACGGACCGATAAGATTCCCGGACACCTTTCAACCTCACGGACAGGGTAGATATGTACGAAGATTTTGAAGACCTGCGGGACAATTGTCCGGCCGAAATCAAGGCCGTGATCGCCATCGATTTTCTGCACGACGACCAAGACAAACTGGACGCGGTGTGGCCGATCACCGCCGACGGGGAATTTCGCCTGGCTCTCAACCAGGCCGTGACCGATTTCTGGGAAAACGCCGTCCGCGAGAAGGGATCGGGTTCGGTGCCGGTCGATGGTCTGGCCATCGAGATCCTGCTCGACAGTTTTACGGATCCGGACATGGGATCGAGCCTTTATCTCGAGTTGCATGCCTACTGCGGCACCGAGGGGATCGGCGATCTGTGCTGGAAGGTTTTCGATGATGAAGCTCGCGCGGTTGCATTCGAGAAGGAATTTTCGGTCCGGGTGGCGGAGATATTTGGGAAGTGGGCGGTGGATTCGGGAGTGAGGTGCGACGTGGAGCTGACTGAGGTGGAAGAGATGTAGGGTAGAGGCACGGGGGCCATTCGCATAACTTCAATCGTCAAGAAAACTGACCTTCCGGGACCCCCGGGGGGGTCATTTCCGCAATGATATTGGTGATAGGCTGCAGCTGATATTTGAGCGCTCCTCAAGGGCTCGTTATTGCTAGTACAAAGTAAAACCTAGTATTTACAGCCTGAAACCGGGTTCCGGGGTTGCACCTCCCGGATAAATGTCATCCAGAGTTGACAAACGAAAGATATATCGATATGATAAACGTATTACAAGTCTTTATCGATGGAGAAACCATGAACACAGTTACAATATCCCCCAAATTCCAGGTAGTGATTCCCCGCGAAATCAGGGAAAAAATGGGCCTCAGGCCCGGTCAAAAGGTCCAGGTCATGGCCCACGACGGCCGCATCGAAATGATACCCCTTGTACCGATCACGGACCTGCGCGGGTTCGTGAGGGGCATCGATACGCAGATCAACCGGGAGGATGACCGGTTTTGAACGTCGTGGATTCATCGGGCTGGCTGGAGTATTTCGCCGATGGGCCCAACGCCGATTTTTTTGGTTCGGCCATCGAAGACACGGACCATCTGGTCGTGCCATCCCTTACCATTTTCGAGGTATTCAAGAAACTGTTGGCGCAAAGATCCGAAACCGAAGCGCTTCTGGCAGCCGCGGCCATGCAACAGGGACGAGTAGTGGATCTGGATGCGGGTCTGTCGTTGGAGGCGGCCAGACTCAGTTTGGAATATAAACTGCCCCTCGCTGACAGTGTCATCCTTGCTACGGCCCAGGCAGCCAAGGCCGAGTTCTGGACACAAGATGCGGATTTCAAAGGTCTGGCCGGCGTGAAATACATTGCCAGGTGATTGAGGCTCATCCATCAAAATATCTTATTTTTGAGGACCCCCCGGGGGGTCTTTTGAAAAGGCTCCCGGCCGAAACCGGGAGCCTTGTCGTTTCCGCGGCCTTTTCAACGCCGCGTCAATGAACCTACCTCAACAGCAGCATCTTCAGCGCTTCTTCACCGTCGGGACCATCCAGGCGGTAGAAGTAGACGCCCGAAGGCATGTCGAGGCCGCGGTTGTCGCGACCGTTCCATTCAACGGTTTGGGGTCCGCCCGACACGAAGCCGTCCACCAGCGACCGTATGAGACGGCCACGGGTGTCGAACACCTCGATGCGAACGTCGCCACCGCCTTCAGGCATCACGTAGT
>JAGLCY010000191.1 GCA_023270185.1 Candidatus Krumholzibacteriia bacterium
TCGACGCTGGTTTTCCAGCCGAATTCAGGCCCGGGTTCCAGGGGTTCGGCCTGGACGTCCAGCCAATAGACCACCGGTTCGATTTCAGTTCCTTCCTGCTCGAAAGCCATGTGGGGATCCACGTGGAATTTGTAGAGCCAACAGGTCCAATCGGCAGGGAAGCTGTAGTCGCCGGGGGGATACATGAAGCCTTCCTCGATCTGCTCGGCGAACAGTTCCACCTCGAATTCATCCGGATGGAAATCCGCTATCCACAGCAGTTCGCCCGGTATGCTGTATCCGGTGGAACTCTGGTCCGCGGGAATGTCCGCGTGGATGCTCAGGTTGAACCTGACCTGGCGGGGATCGTCGAAGGGCAGACGGTCGTTGACCCACGAACCCCAGATGTGGATGTCGGTCACCGGACCGGTCGTGGTGCAGAGGAAGTCGTCGGCCAGGATGAACCCGTCCTCGTTGCCGATGGATCTCGTGGCGCAGACGTCGATTCCCTGCGTGGTGAGATCCGGATGCTGGATCCACTTGAAGGTGTAACGGTCCTCAAGGAAGACCTCGTAATCCTCAACCTCGCCATCGGGAATCGTGCCGTCCGGATACACGCCGCTGTATGCCAGGCCGCCATTGGTGCTGACCCGGAAGCGGGCGGTGGTGTTGCTGTTCTCCGCGATCACAACGGGCACGTTGAACGTGAGACTGTTCAGACCGGTGTTCAATGGCAGCGAGTTGAAAATCATCTCGCCGGGATCGTGGAAGAACCCGTTGCCGTCGAAATCGATCCAGGCATCCAGCAGCCCCGGCTGGGAAGCCACCACATCCACCGTGGCGGGTTTGGCGGGCTTGATGGGCGATGTGAAGGTCACGCCGTCCTCGTCGTCCACGCCGGCCAGGTCATCACCCATCGCGTTACCCGTCGGCTGGCCGTCGGGTTCGGCGTCGATCTGAGCGCCAAGGAACAACGGGCCCAACCGGTGACGCGGACCGTTGGAAGCAGCGAACGTCGAGTACGGCGGATCACCGGCGTCACCCCAATCGAACTTGTCCAGTTCGGGTTCGCTGATCAGTCCGAAGGCCAGATCGATGGATTCATCCACCATGGGATGGCCCGGAGGATAAATCAGTTCCTGCCAGGGACCGGCATAGGGTTCGATACCAATACCCCAGACCGCGTCGTCGTTCCAGTGATCCAGCGTGGTCTTCCAGCCGAAGAGCGGACCCTCGTTCAGCGGCGTGGCCTCCAGATCCAGCCAATACACCACCGGATTCGTGGTGGTCCCTTCCTGCAGGAAGGCAAGGGCGGGATCGATGGAGAAGGTGTATTGCCAGCAGATGGTATCCGCCGGTGGGGGTATGTAGTTGGCGGGCGGGTCGAGCCAGCCTTCCGCGATGCCTTCGGCGAAGGCCTGCACATCGAAGGTACCCGGCAGGAATTTCATGGTCCACAGAGGTTCGCCGGGTATGCTGTAGCCGTCGGGATTCTGATTGGCCGGAATGTCATTGTGGATGCTCAGGGTGAATTCGACCTCATTGGGAGGGAACCCCGGGAGCCAGTCATTCAGCCAGGATCCGAAGATACGGATCTCGATGAGCCGTCCGCGCTCGGTGCAAAGGAAATCGTCGGCCAGGATGAAGTCCTCCGGCAAATTGGAGGCATTCACATCGATGCCCGTCACATCCAGATCCGGAGCCTGGAACCACTTGTAGCTGTACTCTTCCTCGATGAAGAATTCGTGGTCTTCGACCTCGCCGTCGGGAATAAGTCCACTCGGCAGGACGCCGTCATACGACAGTCCGCCGGCGGAGCTCAGACGGAAGCGGCCAACCGTTATGAGACCAAAAGGAGTACCCACGGGAACGTTGATGATCAGGTGGTTTACCCCTCCGTTCAAGGTCTGGGAGGCGAAGATCTGTTCGTTCAGGCCGGTGAAGTTGCCGTCGCCATCGAAATCGATCCAGGCGTCCAGCAGGCCGGGTTGGGAAGCGGTAATATCAAGCTGGGCGGTCTGGCCCGAGATCAGGGGCGACATCAGCAGCACCCCGTCCTCGTCCTGCTGGTTGTTCATGTCGTCACCCATGGCCTGGGGATGGGGTTGGCCATCGGGCTCGGCATCGATCAGGGCGCCCAGGAACAGGTGGCCCACCTGGTGTCGCGGGCCGTTGTTGGCCAACAGGGTGGGGTAGGTGGGATCGGGCGCGTCGCCGAAGTCTAGTTCCTCGGCGAGCGGGGCACAGTTCAGCACGAAGGCCAGATCGATGGACTGGCCCGCTAATTCATGGTCGGGCGGGTAGATCAACTCTTCCCAGGGCCCTTGGTAGGGTTCCATGCCCGTGCCCCAGACCGCGTCATCGTTCCAGTGGTCGAGTGACGTCTTCCAGCCGAACAGGCTCTCCCCGTCGGCGGGAATGGCCTTCACATCGAGCCAGTAGATCACCGGTTCTTCGGGGGTGCCTTCCTGGATGAAGGCCATGTCTTCGGGAATGTGGAAGTTGTACTGCCAGCAGGTAAAATCGCCCGGGAAGATGTAGTCGGCGGGTGGATTCATCCAGCCTTCCATGAGCATTTCCATGTAGGGCCGGACCATAAAATCGTGGGCCTGGAATTCCATCATCCACAGAACTTCGCCGGGCATGCTGAAGCCCGTGGGGCTCTGTTCGGCAGGAATGTCCGTATGGATGCTCAGGGTGAACATGACCTGCCCCGGATCGCCCATGGGCGTGGAGTCATCCAGCCAGGATCCGAAAAGGTGGATCTCGGTCAGCACTCCCCTTTCGTTGCATTGGAAGTCGTCGGCCAGGATGTAGTCATCGGGAAATGGAGAAGCGTTGATGTCGATGCCCGTGATGTCCAGGTCGGGCAACTGGATCCACTTGGCGGGCATGCCCGGATCCCAGTCTCCCAGAACCGAAGAAACCGGCAGCAGCAACATGCCGGCAATCAAACAAAGTAACATTTTTCGCATCGGGGAAACCTCCGGTGATCGTGGGTGGACGAGTACCGAATCCGGATCCGGACGGATCCGCAAAACGGAGTGAAAGCCAACTATTTAAAGCGGCCAACAGCTCGCTCCGGTGGGAACGAACTGGCGTTCCACGATCACGGCGGGGGCTACGATTTGGGCTGGTTTTATTATGGATTTTGATCAAGAACTATTCGCAATCCCCCCCGGTCATGCTAGTGGCAAACCGGGGGAGCGGCAACACGTTGGGTTCGACCAAACAGGAGAAGACCGGTCTTTGCAAATCCCTTCTGTTAAATAGGACATATTGAATCAATTGTCACTTTGTCACTTCCGCCAACCCTGCAGAATTTGTGTTCGCATCGTGTCGGGGTCGGAAGTCGGTGCCTGGCAGATACCGAACTCACAGACGAACGCTGTCGGGGCACCGTTAACGGATTTTTTGCCATCCAGCGCGGGGGCGACCGCCAGCAGATCCTTATCCGCGCCGTCGGCCGGGATCAGACTTATCACGGCACTGGCGGGCAGGAGTTCGAGAATGGTTCGCGACAAAGCAATGGTGGCGGGATCGGCCGGGTCTCCGGCGATCACCACATCGTGGTAGGGTCCGATGAGGCGGGCGGCGGCATCGAACCACCAGGCCATCCCCATCCCGGCTCGTTCGAGCAGTCCGGACCAGCGTTCGAGGTCGTTCTTCACTTCGGTCAGGTACACCGTTTCACCGGTCAGCGCGCCCAGCTTGATCATGTCGGTGAACATGACGGCCATGCCCGAAGGAATGACACTGTCGAAGTAATCGACGCGACGTCCGAGGGGAGAATCCGCCTGGCGACTGGCCATGTAGAAGCCGCCCTCTTCGCGCCGGAATTCGGCGCGGGCAAAGTCGATCAATTCCTTGGCCGCGCGCAGATATTGCGTATCACCGGATACCTGATAGATCTCCATTAAACCGTCGGCAAAAAAAGCGTAGTCGTCGAGGATGCCTTCGCCCCGGGTGCGTCCTTCGCTGGAGGAACGCGACAGTGAGCCGTCCTTGTCGCGGTGGTTTTCCAGAAGGAAATCCGCAGTTTTTCGCGCTCCGTCCAGATATTTCGCTTCGCCCGTGACGGCATAACCCTGGGCCAATGATGCGATCGCCAGGCCGTTCCATGAAGTGATGATCTTGCGGTCCAATCCAGGCGGTGTTCGTTCGTCGCGGACCTTGCGCAGGATGTTCCGGTAACGGGGGAACAGGGCTTCGAGTTCTTCGACCGACCGATCGCGTTCGGCGGCGATCCTGTCCAGATCCGCGCGCCTGGTCAGCACGCTGCTGCCTGACTGTTCGAAGTTGCCTTTGATTGTGATGCCCAGCACGTCGGCCAGGGCCGGACCGTCGGTTTCTCCCACCGCGGCGGTGATGTCGTCCCGCGACCAGACGTAGTAGGTGCCCTCTTCGCCTCCGCTGTCGGCGTCGTAACTGCCGAAGAAACCACCTTCATCGCCCTGCATATCGGCCAGCAGGAAATCGCACACGTCCAGACCGGTGGCGGTGAAATCGGATCGGTCGAACACCACGCCCGCCTCCAGAAAAAGGCCGGCGAGTTGACCGTTGTCGTAGAGCATTTTTTCGAAGTGGGGCACCGTCCAGCGCACATCCACGGTGTAACGGTGGAACCCGCCCCCCACGTGGTCGTAGATGCCGCCGCTCTGCATGGCCTCCAGGGTGGCGATGATCATTTCCGCCAGTTCCTCGTCACCCCGGCGGCGGTGCTCGTGCAGCAGGAAGCGCCACTTGACGGGTGTGGGAAATTTCTGACCCTGGTCGAATCCCGCGTTGATCGGGTCGTAGGATTCCTTGCCGCTGGCGACGGCGGCGGCCAGGTGATCGTCGTCCAGGGGCCCGCCCGCGGTCTCGTTTGTCATCGAAGCGCTGGCGATCCTTTCGGCGATCTGCCCGGCCTGATTTTCCAGGTCATTCCTTTTTTCGTTATAGATGGTCACGATCTGACCCACCAGCTGCATGAAATGATCCTTGGGGAAATAGGTCCCGCCGTGAAAGGGCTCGAGATTGGGCGTCAGAAACACGGACATGGGCCAGCCGCCGCGCCCGGTGATCATCTGCACCGCCTCCATGTAGACGCTGTCCAGGTCGGGCCTTTCTTCCCGATCGACCTTGATGCAGATGAAGTGCTCGTTCATGAACTCGGCCACGTCGATATGTTCGAAGACTTCGTGTTCCATAACATGACACCAGTGGCACGACGAATACCCGATCGAAAGGAAGATGGGTTTGTCCTCGGCGCGGGCCCTGGCGAGGGCTTCTTCGCCCCAGGGATACCAGTCCATAGGATTGTGGGCGTGCTGCTGCAGGTAGACCGAGGGTTCGTTTATCAGGTGGTTTCCGTCCCGCATTATTTCCTGGGGAGTGCGGGGGCCGGATGGAGGATTGTCGCTGCTGTTCGAGTCGTTCATGGGGCATCCCGTCAGGATTAGGGTCATCAGGGTAAGGGTGATCAGGCGGACGGAGGTGGTCATTTGAGGTCCTTCGCTGGTCCGAAAATCAGGATTGGGGGCGTCCGGTTTGTGGCGGATGATCAGATATGGTAAGATAATTCCCATATGTCGCTATCCATCCGATACCCAGGAAGCAACGCCGGAGGGCCCGTCATGTCACGTCTCCACCTGTTGATCGGTTTTCTGATTCTTCTGCTGGCTGCCGTCGGCTGCAGCGATGATTCCGTCACGCCACCCGCCGGCGATGAAAACGCCATCCGGGTGGACCTCGATCCCGACGGGGCCGATTTCACGATCAAACTGGAAGCGGTCAGCACCCCGGACAGCCTGGTGCGGGGCCCGTTTTTCCTGCGTGGATACGATCTGCATTACGATGATGCCGTAGGCGCCCTGGTGGTGGATCTGACCATCACCAACAACAGTCCGGTCACATTCCTGGATCCGGTTGCCATCACCTTCTTCCGCATTATTCCCGAAGGCACGCTGATTTTCAATGCCCCCGACGGCAGCCCCACCTTCGAATTCCAGTTCGCCAACGATGACCTGTGGTGGACGACCGGGGAAGAAAGTCTGCCCCTGACGGTGATGTTCCTGGTCGAGTCCGAGGTCAGTGTGGCCTTCAACGGCCAGATCAGCGTGGGCGGCGTCCAGGACGAAGGCCGGATCAGCGGCCGGGTGTGGGAGGACATGAACCCGAACGGGATCATGGATCCCGATGAGCCGGGCCTGCCCGGTGTGCCCATCGCCCTGGACAACGGCGGCCCGGAGGAAAACCTGCACATGGCCATGACCGGTCCCATGGGTCGCTACGTGTTTCGCGGCCTGGAGGCGGGGACCTACGAAGTTCGGGTCCACAAGGCGCCCCCGGGCATGTTCAGCACCACCCCGTCAGCCACCCACGTGCTGTTGGCCTCGTTCGGCGGGGGCGGCGGTAGCATCACCGATGTCGATTTCGGCTTCGCCATGAACGAGGTCCCGCCGAATGGGCCCCAACTCGTTGTCGGTGGGAGCGCAATGGACCGGTTGGTCGCCTTCCGCGGGGAAACGATCGTTGATCTGATGGTCCTGCCGGGCATGCCGCTGCATTTCCATTGGGAGGGTTTCGCGGACCGGGGCCTGGAAATCAAGGCCTATCGCTGGGGCTGGGATATCCTGGATCCCGATGATCCCCTTGACGCGGGCTGGCAACAGGAGCAGCCCGGGCTTGGGCCCGAGTATCAGGAGGCGTTCTGGGATGAGCCGCTGGAACCGGGCGTGATGCACCGGCTGGTGATCCACTGCTGGGATAATGAGGGGCAATTGACCCGGGTGATCATTAGGTTGTGCCTCTGAAATTGTGTTTTTCCTCTCCCCTTGTTCATTGTCCGAGCAAGGGGATTTTTCTCAGTACGCCATCTTCAGTT
>JAGLCY010000192.1 GCA_023270185.1 Candidatus Krumholzibacteriia bacterium
TTCGAGGTGTCGGCAGACTTCGCTTACGGCGGGATGTTCCACGGCGGTGGTCACTATGTGCCTGCCCCGGTCTTTGGCCGCCAGCGCGGCGCCGATGATGGCGTGGTTGTTGGCTTCGGTCCCGCCGCTGGTGAAAATGATGCCCTCGGGGTCGGCTCCCAGAAAGTCCGCGGCCTGACCGCGCGCCTTTTCAACGGCCGCGCGGGTCCGTTGCCCAAGGATATGACTGCTCGACGGGTTGCCGAAATGTTCGCGCAGATAGGGGACCATCGCCTCGGCCACACGCGGGTCGACGGGAGTGGTGGCGTTGTAATCCAGGTAAATCGGGTCGGCCTGGCTGAAGGTCTTCATGACGTCCTTTCAGGTTGGGTAACCGCGAACCATGATAACCCCGCGCCCCTTTCGTGGCGACCATGGAAAGGGCATGGTTACCGGAATCATGGACAGGCCGCTGGCAGGGCATTATCCTGAAGGCGAATTTGTTCGATTACCCAGTTTCTTCCCCGAGGTGTTTCGGAGTTGTCTTTTCGTCCAACCCTGCTGGCCATTGTTCTGCTTGTCCTGACGTCGGTCTGGACGGCCGGGCCTTCCCGCGCGGAATCCAACGGGGATTGGGAATCCTATAATGGATGGCAGATAAAATCCTTTGCCCTGGAGGGAATGCCGGAAGAGCTGGAGAAGGACCTGCAAAAAGGTCTGGCCCAGACGGGGAAATGGAAGCTGATCGGGGGTACGAAAAGGCCGGACTTTTCAGTCCGCATGCTTGCCGAGGATTTGGCCAGGATCCGGCTGTTCATGGCCCAGAACGGATATCCCTCCGCCATTGTTGAACCGGTGGCGGCCCCGCGTCCGGAAGGCAGGCAGTTGGACCTTTTGCTGAAGGTGGCCCCGGGAGATCCGGTACGCATCGGGCGGATTTCCATGGAGGGGTGGCCGGATGGCGTAGCCAGGCCTGACACATCCAAGGCGGAAAATCTGGCGGTGGGAGAAATAATCCGGGACGTGAGGATTGAAGAGGCACGCGTCCACCTGGCAAACCTGTTGCTGGATGCGGGGTATGCGACCGTTGCGGTGGTCTCGACCCTCGATCCCATGGGTCTGGGCACGGTGGCCATTCATTATGAAGTGACTCCTGGTGAATTCTACAAGATTACCGAAGTCGAAATCGTCGGTTGCAGTGATGACCTTTTAAAAGTGGCCCGCCGGGTCATGAATGTGCAGCCGGGTGTGACCTACTCCCGGCAACTGCTGACTGACGCCTCACTGGATCTGCGCAGCACGCAACTGTTCAGCATGGTGGTACTGGAGACCGAGCCCATAGGGCCCGGACAGCTCAAGCTGACGACGCATCTGGGCAACGGCCGCATGCGAACCCTGGAAGCCGGGGTGGGAACCTTCACGGACAATCCCTGGCTGGTGCGCGCCGGCTGGCGGGACAGGAATCTGTTCAAGCATGGTGTGGGATTCGACGTCAACGGGGTGGTTGGTACACACCGCCTGGGGGTGGGGACGGGTGTCACCTGGCTGGGGCTGCTTTCGCCGCGAGCGCGAACGCGGGCGGGTCTCGGCTTTCTGATCGAGGACGAGGACGCCTATAGATCCGAGGAAATGCGGGCGGATCTGGTGCAATCATTCCGGCCCCGCAGGCGGGACATCTGGAACGTCGGGATCACCCTGTCGCATACCGATGTCGACCGGAAAAATCCCGACGCCTCGGACGTTCCGGAGAGTCAGGGCCGGTTGCTGGAATTCTGGACCGACGTCAAGTGGGACCGTACGGATGACCCGCTTTTCCCCACGAGGGGAGGGTATTTCAAGACTTCCTTTACGGTGGCCCCGGCTGAGTTGATTTCCGATATTCCCTATGTGTCTATCCAATGTGACGCGGCGGGTTACAAGTCGCTTTTCGATGAAGTGGTCCTCGCGGGACGGATTCGGGTGGGCTGGGAGAAACCCCTGGGCGATGCCGTCGAAGTGCTGGCAACCCGCCGGTTCTACGCCGGTGGTTACAACACCCACCGGGGTTATGGTCGCCGCAAACTCGGTCCTCTCGATGACGCGGGCGACGCCCTGGGCGGGGAATTCGTGGGTTTGGCGGGACTCGAAGTCCGCTTCCCGTTGATTTGGATTCTGGAAGGAGCCGTCTTCGCCGACGCGGGCCAGGTCTGGGCCGAACCCGGTCAAGCCACCCTGAACGGTTTTCCCCTGGCGCTCGGACTCGACCTGGATCTGCGCACCCCCCTGGGGCCGGTGCGTGCCGGGTATGGCTGGAATGTGATGAACCAGATCGAGGGACTACCCAAAAGTATCTTCCATTTCGGGATCGGTTATCCATGGTAGGGCTCTTCCGAAATCGAAACCGTTCAAAACAGGAAAGCGTCCGTCTTTCCGGATGGAGGAAATGGCGGCGCATCCTGGTCCGGGTTCTGCTGGGCGCCCTGCTCGGGTTCATCGGGTTGCTGGTTGTCGTGGCGGCGGCGTTCCTGTTCGCGCCGACCCGGGGGGCTCTGCTGGGTTGGGGCGTTCGTATCGCGGATGACGTCATGCCTGGCCACATCACCGTGGCCAGGGCGGATTGGCCGTCCTTGGGTCATCTGGTCCTTGAAGATGTTCTCTGGGTTTCGGGTTCGGCCACCGCGCCCGGCGACACGCTGGCCGATGTGGCCGAGCTGGATCTCATCCTGGACCTCGAGGCCCTGAAGGTAAAAGATGCCCGCGTCGAATCCGTGCGCGTCAATGTCCGCTCTGTCGATATTCCCGCCATCGCCATCGCGACCGCCGCCGCCAAAAAGGACACGATCGCGGACGCTTTGACCGACTCCGTGTCGTCTGGTTCCGAGACCGCGGAGATTCCCTATCTGCGTCCCGGCAGCCTGCCCGGGCTGCCGTCGGCCGCGCTGTCACAATTTGAGCTTGAGGTGGCCCGAATTCGGATGACTCCGGATATGGCCATGCGTGACCTGGTTTTCCAGGGCAACTTCGAAGGTCGATATGATCAACAGGCGGGAATCGGGATTCACCACATCGGAGCTCGCTTCCTGATCTCCGTGGAAGACACGGTGGGAAGTCTGGTGTGGGAAGTGACTCTCGATCATCTCGGACTCGGTCTGACCCTGGAGGCTCTGACCGACGAAGCCGGAGGCAGTTCGCTGATCACCGCTTCTCTCGACAGTCTGAATCTGGAAATCGCACCCACCGCGGATCCGGCCATGAAGGGAATCTGGCGGACGACAGGGCCGGTGAAACTGGAATCCAGGGCTCATATAGACAAGAGCGGCGGCGAATATTCGGGCCGTCTGGATTGCTCGTTCCTGCTGCCCGGTTCCGCCCAATTCCAGTCGTGGCTGCCGGAGGATTTTCCGTACGATGAATTCGGTTCCCTTTCAGGAACCCTTGGCCTGACCGGCAGCTATGCCACGCCTCACGCCAAGGGTTCGGTGCGTCTGGATCTGGGATCCAATTCCTGGATGGAACGGGGATTGGTCGTCGCAGGCGCCGAAGTCGATGTCGATGCCTACTTCAAGCAGGGGATAAAACAGTTGTCCGCCCGCCTGGATACCCTCGATTTTGCCCTTCTGGGGGTGAGTCTGGAAGCGGCCGGTCATCTGGCGCCCGAAGGTATCGGCCTGGATCTGAAAATCGATCTGGATAGTTCGGAAATTTCCGAGCTGTACGCCCGCGATATGCTTTCCGATGCCGCGATCGACCTCCAGGCAATCGCCGGTGTCTCCGGGACCTTGGCCGACCCTATTGTCGACGCCCGGCTTGGCGGGGGGATCCGGATGGCCGGGTATTCAGTCCCGACATTCGATTTCCTGTTGCAGGGGGACCGGCGTCAGGTCGAAGCGGTCCTGAGAGCGGGCGGGGGCATTGATCTGGAGGGCACGGCCCTGGATTCGGTACGCGCTGAAGTTCGGGGAATGATGGCCGGCACCGACAGTCTGTCCGCCGACTTCGCTTTGGCGGTTTGGGAAGAAGACTATTATCTGGCCGTGGGTGGAGCGGTTCGGGGGGATTCCCTGCGTGCCATTCGGCTCGATTCGCTGGTGGTGCGGGGGCTGGATCAGGAAATGAGAACGCGGGAACCGGCGACACTGACTCTGGGGCCGGGACCCAGGGACATCGAACTGACGGCCCTGGATATCGAAGGTGGTCTGGGTTCGATTGTGGCGGAGGGACTCTGGAACGACCAAACCATGGACCTGGCCGGGGACATCGATCTCCTGCTGGTTGAAAGTTTTCTCCAGCGATTGCTGCCTTCTCCCGTGTGGTCGATGAACGGCGGGGTGGATCTGAAACTGGATGTCTCAGCCGATCTGGGAGGAACCGACAGCAAGCCAGAAGTCGCCGGGCATGCCGGCGTGCGACTTTTGCCTCATCGCGAGGATCCACCCTTCGGCGCCGATCTGGATTTCACTTTGAGTCAGGGTGATTCGGCCGGCATCAGGGCGGAGATGGCCCTGGTCTCCGCTGATACCGTCCTGTTGCGGGCCCAGGTTGTCTGGCCCGGCAACTTGAATCTGGCCGCGGGAACCTGGGAGCCGGATCCCCGGCAGGATTTGGCCCTGACGGTGCCTGCTCAACAATTGGATATGGAACGGATCAACCGGAGACTGCCTGCCGAGATGGCCTTTGATGGAGAGTTCGAGATTGCGGCAGAGGTCAGGATCACATCACCGGGAAAGGGAACCGGCATGGTGGATTCCACCGCTGTCGTCCCCTTGCGGGGCAGTGTCGAGGGTTCGTTGGGCACCCCTCTTCTGAGGATCGATATGCCCAACCGCTCCTGGCTTGAAACCATCGTGGGACTGACTGTGACGGGGTCCCTTGCCGATCCGAAGTTGGGTGGCAAAATCGAGATTACCGAGGGGTTCATCCGTATCCCCGAGATTCCCCGCAACCTCCATCCGATCGAGGGAGAATCCATGCTCTGGGCTCTTCAGGATTCCCTTGTGGCGGCCATGGATTCCTCGGCGACCGACTCCGTTTCAACCGCGCGCGCCGACCAGGACAGCCTGATGATATTCCTTGCTCCCGAACAGTTGGGGCCGGCCCTTGATCCGCCCGGAAATACCGTTCTGCCTGACCTGGATATCGAGGTGGTGATCGACGATGATCTCAGGATCATCGGGTACGGCATGGATATCAAGTTGGGCGGGAGCATGGTGATCGGCCGCGGATTCGATGAGGACAATGTCCCCGGGCCCTCCATAAAGGGGGAAATCAAGATCCCCGAAGGAACGCTGAAAGTCATGAACCGGGTGTTCGATGTGGAACGGGGCAACATCAAATTCACGGAGTCCGTTCCGGCCAATCCCAGTTTCGATCTCATGCTGGAAACCCAGGCGGGCGCCTATCTGGTGAGAATTCTCGTTTCCGGCCAAGCTGCCGATCCGGTCATCGAACTGACTTCCGAGCCGGACCTCTCGGAAGAGGATATCATGGCCGTTCTATTGTTCGGCCAGCCCATGAACGACCTGGACAACGACCAGCGCGGACGCATGCAGGAGGAAAACGATCCAGCCAAGGAACTGCAGAAGAACCTGGCGGGTCTGGCCATGGCCTTCGGCACGAAGGGTCTTCAGGATTCGATGAGTGATTCCTTCGGGGTGGACATGGTTCAGATGGGGTCGGATTCCTCGGGTGATAGCACGTTGATGGTGGGAAAATTCATCACCCCGGACATCGTGCTCAAGTACAACCAGTCGCTGGAAAAGAGCGGCACCTATTTCATGAACCTGGAGTATTCCCTCAATCGCTATTTCAAGGTGATCTCCACCTACGGGCAGGGGGAAGAAGCCTCCGGTGCCGAGTTGCGGTGGTCCAAGCGGTATTAGTTGTGCCTTCGAGAATGTGTCCGGCCTACCTCTTGCGGTTAGCCGGACATGGCCACTTCAAAAAAAACCACCAATTCATGGGCCCCTCCCTTCTGCCCCAACCCCAACTGCAAACACCACAACAACTCCGGTGATCCTTGGCCCTACAAGAAGATCGG
>JAGLCY010000193.1 GCA_023270185.1 Candidatus Krumholzibacteriia bacterium
AGGAGCAGGTTGACCTTGGGCGAACCGCGGAGCGAACCACCCAGGTAGATCCCGCCCGAGATGGTGAACAGTCCCCACAACAGGATGATGAAGGGGATGTAGTCCATCATGTAGATGTGCAGTATTTCCTGGATGGCCTCACTGGTATTCCAGAACAGGAAGGGAACGGCAAACAGCAGGGCCCAGAAGGCCGAAACCTTGGGGAAGTGGGCGTGCCAGAAGTGGGGCGCGACCAGGGGCCCCAGGGCGATCGACAGCAGGATGCCGACAAAGGGGATGAGCGTCCACAATGGCAGCAGCCCCACGGGACTGGCGTGGGCGACACCGTGGTCTTCACCATGGACGGCGCCATGGGCTTCCCCGTGGTCCTGGGCAACCGCGGCCAGGGACCAGAAACCCACCAGACTCACCGCGACCAGAAGTAGCAGCACAGGGTGGCGGAATGAACGCAGGTGACGCACCATAGGGAAGGCCTCCAGACAGGGGTCGGTATTACTGGTTGGTGTGAAAGGGAGGGTAGGGTACCATCGTCCTGTCGTCAAGATTGGCCGAATACATGAGCCTGTCAATCAGTTGATTTTTCAGGGGAAATTCCTTCCGAATGCGCATCGCTCACCTCAGTTCCATGACGGGATTCTACGGTGGCGAGGTATGCCTGCTGAACCTGGCGGCGGGGATGCAGAGCCGGGGCCACTCCGTTTCCTGCGTGGTAAGGCCCGGCAGCCGGTTGCGAAGAGAGCTGCAGGACCGGGGCGTGGAGGTTCTTCCCCTGCCCTTGGTGGATTGGTACGAACCGGTCAGCGTGGCTCGTCTGAGGCGATGGCTGATTCGCCAGGACATCCAGATCCTGCACACCCATTTGCCGCGTGATTATTTCATCGCGGCAACAGCCACTCTTGGCACTGGAGTACTCAACGTCGGCTCACGCCATCAGGTGAACCGGATATCCCTCCCCGTATTCAAACGTCCCTTCATGAGCCGCTTCAGCGCCATGATCGGTGTCAGCCGGGCAGTCAGGCGGAGTCTGGTGGCGTCGGGGGTCATGGACGAAGACCGGATAGTGACCATTTCCAACGGGATCGAATGGGCTGGAGTCGATAGAGCCTGTATCGACCTGCGCGAGTCCGTGGACGTTGCTTCTGACGTTCCGGTAGTGGGCTTCGTGGGCCGGCTCTGCCCGGGCAAGGGAGTCGAGACGCTGCTTGAGGCCGCCGCTCTGCTGCGATCGCGTTGGCCGGATTTTCAACTGTTTATTCTGGGTGACGGGCCCGGCGTCAACGACTATGTCATGAGCCTCAAACTTTTGGCCGCGCGGCTGGGTCTGGGTCCCAATGTCCACTTTTTCGGTTACGTCGACCATGCCGCCTCGGCCTGTGCGGCGTTCGACGTGCAGGTGGTCTGTTCCCAGGCGGAACCTTTCGGTCTGGTGACCGTGGAAGCCATGGCCCAGGGCGTGCCGGTGACCGTGACCAACAGTGGTGGCAGCCCCGAAATAGTGCGTGATGGCGTGGAGGGTTTTCTGGTGGACCCGGGGGATGCGGATGCCCTGGCCCGCAGGCTGGACTGCCTTCTCGATTCGCCGGGTCTGCGTCGGGAGATGGGGCTCCGGGGCCGCGAGCGCGTCCGGCGCCATTTCACCCTCGATCATATGCTCGACGCGACGGAGGCCCTGTACATGAAAGTGCTGGGCCTGTCCGTGGTCAAAGAGCGCAGGGCCACCGCCTGATCACGAAATCATGCTGGTGATGACCGGCGTGATGCCATCGATCATCAACTGCACGGCGATCACCGTGACCAGCAATCCCATCAACTTTTCGATGACCTTCATGCCGGTGCGACCGAGTTTGGCCAGCACCGCGTCAGCGCCCATCAGGATCCCACCGGTGAGCAGCAGGATGCCCAGGACCGCGCCCATGACCAGGGGAATGCCCAGGTGTGACGGGGCCTGGGGCGTGAGAACCATGACTGTGGTGATGGATCCGGGGCCGGCGATCATGGGGATGGCCAGGGGTGTGATCGAAGGGTCGTCGTCTTCAGTTTCATCCTGGTTCAGTTCGATATCCTTGGCGTAGGCCCGGCCGATGCCGGTGCGCCAGCGCCGGGGCTTGGATTGAAGCATGTCCAGACCAATGCCGAAGAAGATGACCCCGCCGGCGACGCGGAAGGCGTTTATGGTGATCCCGAACACTTCGAGAAGCTGGTGTCCCACCACGGTGAACATCAGCAGCACGAAAAAGGCGGTGACCAGGGCCTTGATCAGGACCTTGCGCTTCTGGCGCCGGTCCATGCCGGACGTCAGGCCGCTGAAGAACGGGATGACGCCCAAAGGATCGATGACGGCAAACAAGGACGAGAAAGACAGGATAAGAAAGGCAGTGATGTTCATGATTCACCTCCGGGGTGGTTTGGTGCTGGAGTAATTTGCGGGCAATATGGTCGTTTAAATCCGGAAGTCCAGCGTAGTGATTTAGCCGACTGTAAAGTCAGATGATCTCCAGGCTCTCGGCCGTCAGGGTCACCGAGCCGTGGTCGTCTTCCACGATGCCGGTCACCAGGTAGGGCCCGCGGCTGAGCAGGCGCGAGCCGTAGCGCGCGTAGACCTTGGGGAACAGGGTGACTTCACACAGGTCGGTTTCGTCCTCGAGAGTGATGAACTTCATGGCTTCGCCGGTCTTACGAACCGTCGCGCTCTTGGCGGTGATCAGGGTACCGGCCACCTTGACCCGGCGTCCGGCCCAGCCGCCGAGATCGCGGGCGCGGATCACGCCCTTTTGCTGGAGCCAGTCGCGCAGCATGGCCATGGGGTGGCCCGTGGCCGTCAGGTGCAGCACCTCCATTTCCTGCTGCAGTTTTTCGGTTTGTGAATAGTCGGGGATGGCGGGAATCAGCGAGACGGCCGACCCGCCGCCGGGCGCGGTGCCGCCGACGGGGAACAGGGTGGCTGTCTGCACAGTAACGCGTCCGGTGTCGCGGTTGCCGCCGCCGCTGCGCAGCTTCTTCTGCCCGCGTCGTTCCTTGCGAATCAAGGCGTGTCGCCACAGCAGTTCCGGCCGCGTCAGTTCGAAACCGTCGCAGGCGCCGCAGCGGATCATGTTCTCTATTTCATTTTCGGCCAGCTGCGGGACCCGTTCGAGCAGGTTGCCCAGGGAGACGAAGTAGCCGCGGCTTTCGCGTTCATCCATCAGCGCGTCGATTGAACGGCGGCTCATGCCGTGGATCTGCTGCAATCCTATCCTGACCTTCCTGTCCTGTCCGATGAACACATCCCGGCTGTGGTTGATGTCCGGCAGCAGGATTTCCATACCCAGGCGGCGCGTCTCCTCGAGGTAGGCCGACACGCTGTAGAAGCCGCCGCCGTTGCTCATCACCGCGGCCATGAACTCGGCCGGATGGTGGGCCTTCAACCAGGCGGCCTGAAACGAGAGCACCGCGTAACTGGCCGAGTGGGCCTTGCAGAAGGCGTAGCCCGCGAAACTGCTGACCTGTCGCCACAGTTCTTCGATCACCCCGGGCGCCACGTCGGGTGCATCGCCCGAGGCGATGGCGTCGCGCGCGCCGGCAAGGAAACGGTCTTCCATGGCCAGGAAGTCCTTCGCATCACCCTTGAAGCTCATGGAACGGCGCATCAGGTCGGCCTCGGCCAGGGTCATGCCGGCCACGGCACTCAGGGTGCGCATCACGTCTTCCTGGTAGATCATCACACCGTAGGTTTCGTTCAAAAACTCCAGGGACGGATGCGGCAGCTCCGCTTTCTCCTTGCCCAGATGCCGCAACACGAAACTGCGCGACATGCCGCTGTCCGATGGCCCGGGCCGAATCACGCTGCTGGCGGCCACGACCACCGTGAAGGTATCGGCTTTCAGCTTCTTGAGCAGCGAACGCATGCCCGGCGACTCGATGTAGAAGCAGCCCATGGTATCGCCCTGCCGCATCAGGCGGCGCGTGGCCGGATCATTGTCCGGTAGCTTGCTCAGGTCCACACTGATGCCCTGGTTCTCACTTACCGCGCGCGCCGCGTCGGCTACCACCGCAATGCCGCGCTGGGCCAGCAGATCGATTTTCACCAGGCCCAGATCCTCCACCGAATACATGTCCAGCTGGCTGATGAGGATGCCCTTGCGCGCCCACTGCAATGGGAACAGGTCGGTCAGCGGCCGGCCGGCGATGACCACCCCGCCTGCGTGGATGCCCAGATGCCGCGGCCGCCGGTTCAGCTGCCGGGCCTGCA
>JAGLCY010000194.1 GCA_023270185.1 Candidatus Krumholzibacteriia bacterium
GTGACCTTGCTCAGTTGGCGGTCGCCGTAGCCGCGGGCCTTGGCCGCCTCGCGAAAGCCCGAACGGGAACTGAAGCGGTTGATGTTGCAGATCATCGCCGTGCGATCGCGTCCGTAGCGGTCGTAGACGTACTCCAGAACCTGGTCGCGGTCCTTCCATCCGAAATCCAGGTCGATGTCGGGTGGCGTCAGCCTTTCGGGATTCAAAAAGCGCTGGAAATACAGATCGTGCTCCAGGGGATCGACGTGGGTGATGCCCAGCAGGTAGCTGACCAGCGAGTTGGCCGCCGAGCCGCGGCCCAGCGTCGGCATGCCGCGGCCGCCGGCGAAGCGCACGATGTCCCACACGATCAGGAAGTACCCGGCGAACCCCAGCTTCTCGACCACGGCGATCTCTTCCTGCAGACGGGCCATGGCCCGGCCGGTGACCTGCCGGTAGCGTTTTTGCAGCCCGTCGAAGCAGAGTTTCCACAGATACGACTCGGTCGTTTCGCCGGGTGGCAGGGGGAACTCGGGATACCGCCACCGACCCAGCTTGTGCTGAAAGCGGCACTGTTCGGCGACCGCTTCGCTTTCGAGGCAGGCGTGGGGGAACTCGTCCAGCAGTTCGCGCATCCGGGCCGCGGGTCTAAGCCAGGAACCATGCGGGGCGCACCTGTCGGCGGGCACCGTCTCGATCGTGGTCAGGGTGCGCATGCTCGACAGCAGTTTCTGGCGTTCGAGATCCTCGGGCACGGCGGCAAAAACATCGCCACTTGCGACCACGGGCACGTTGTGCGCGGCCGCCCATCCGTCCAGTTCGCGCAGCCGCCGGTAGATGGGGCCGAGTTCGCCGCCGACGGTCGGCAACAGGACACGCAGGGCGCCGCGGGTGAAGGCCATCAGGTCCGGGCTTTTGTTTGTGTCTTCACTGGCTGCCCGGCTGACGGCTTCCAGCACCGGGAGCGAATCGGTCAGACAAAACAGGCCGCCGCCCTCGGCGCCGAGGAACGGCGGCAACTCGCGCAGCAGACGAAAATCGGGCCGCACCTGCCGGAGCGTGGTCAGTCGGCAGATAGCCGCGTACCCGCTTTCGTCGCGTGCCAACAGCACGGCGCGGGGGCGGCCCGGTGCGAGCGAGCCCGCGATCAGGCGCACCGGGTCGATGTCGATGGGCCGGTCATCGGTGATCTCGACCCCGTGGATGGCTCGCAAACCCGCCTTATCGCACTCTTTCTGGAATTCGACGGTGCCGTACATGGCGTTCAGGTCGGTCATTGCCAGGGCCGGAAAGCCGAGGTCGGCCGCGCGCGCGATCAGTTCGGCGGGTGAAGAAGCGCCGCAGAGCAGGGAGTAGTGGCTGTGTGTGTGCAGATGGATCATGGGGGATACGGTAGACGAAAAAATAGCGAAAGTCAATGGGGTGGCTTTGAAATTGTGTTTGGGTGGAGCTGCCTGGGTTGATGGCGTGAGGGCGGGCCTCCCGGGGAGTGCGCCGGGGTGGAATTCACTTGGGTGATATCCACCTGGGTGATATCCACCTGGGTGATAAAACGGGACTCTGTTCTTTCGGTGCTGAATTTGGTCCCTTGTCTATGCAACCTTCGCCGGTTTTTCAATCACGCTTCCGCTTCCACGTTCATGCCACAATCGGTGGCATGAGGCGCAGAGTGTCATCAGGTTTTCCGACTCATTACTGCCACCTTGGTTGCGCGGTTTGATGTGATGGACTTCCAGGAAACGGGTTCTGCCGCAACCCGGGGCCTGACACTGGTGTTTGTCTCTTGCCAGCACTTCCCTGCGCACGCGTGGCGGGATGGTGGTGGTGTTCCGACCGCCGTGTTCGCAGACGGCGGCATCGCAGCGCATTCTATCGGATTCGGCTTTGCTGAGCTCGCGTTCGCCTGAATCGGTTTGGACGGTCATCCGGCCCGTGGCCGCATTTTCGTGAACGTGGATCTGGACAGGCGGGCGGCTTTCGAGGTGCCCCCGGGGGCACTTTTGGTCCTGTAACTCTTTT
>JAGLCY010000195.1 GCA_023270185.1 Candidatus Krumholzibacteriia bacterium
TTATTTCATTTTACAACAAACTTTTTCTTGATTTATAAAGGGACTGGTTTTGTTGACTTTTCAAAACAGCGTTTTCTTGCTTGCTGAAAGTAAATTATTCCTTTATGATTCCTTTATGTCGTATTTATATTAATTGTGCCTAGGGAGGGAAAATCATGGACACGATAAACCACAGGCCCCGGGCGGGCCGCGGGGACTGGGATTGACTATGGGGAATTTCGAGGATGACGCGGGTAAGGCAAAGATTAGGTTTGTGGCGAGGTTGCGGCGGTTTATGGACAGGTCAGAACCACGCCTATTACAAAAGGACATCGCGGAGGCCATCGGGACCACGGGGGCCGCGGTGTCGGGAATAATGCGAGATCCGGCCCTGTGTTCGGAGCACATCATCCGGATGGTGTCCTTGAATTTTCCGGAAATGGGTGACGCCTATAAACAGTATCGGGAATTTGTGGACGCGCCGTTTCTGCCAAATGATGACAAGGAAATGAGCCAGAAAAATTCAAAGGGCCTGGCCCGCGAACTGGCCGCCGTAGTCCGGGAGCTGGAAAGGATCGGGGCGGAAGTCCTGAAAAAAGGGAAGGCCAAAAAATGACGGACGCCATACATACAGACACCGCCGAGATCCAGGCTCGCGCCCGCGAGGCGTTGATAGAGGGCCAGCGCCTTGTCCGTCAGTGCCTTGACCTGGGGATTGACCTCGAACTTGATGGCGAATGCCCGATGGCTGACCGATGCACCAGGGCGCTCCCACTTGTGCCAGGTGGGCCGGCCGGCGGCGAAGTCATGGCGTTGATGCGTCATATCCAGGATCTCCTGAAGGCCCACCTTGATTCCAGCGGGGGCACGATCAAGATGCGCGGGGACTGTCCGCTGTTTGAAATGTGCCTGGAAGCCCGGGGGCTGACGGTCGATCTTGAGGCAAAAACAGTCTCCCGGCGGGCAGAATCATGACCGCCCGTGGTCCCATACCGGTCCCACGACCAAAAAACAGCCCATTTTCCGAGGGCTTTTTCGTACCGTAACGGTTTTGATTGTCAATTAGTTAGTGTCGAGATAAAGCGGTTTGCGGAATCTTGCAGGTGCAACAGATGCTGGACACGTCCTGTTCCGTGGTCCCGGTGTCCGCCAACAGCGGACTGATTTCCATGCGCTCCTCCAGTTCCCTGATGCCCAGTCGCGCCAGGCTGGCCTCGAGTTCGGTCTTGTCGATCTGCGGATTCGTGTTCTGTTTCATGCTGTTTCCTCCTGTCGGGGGGCGTCCTTGCCTCGTGAACAGGCGGAACCATTGCACCGGATGGTCCAAATCCCGGGAAATTGTTAATTTATTGTTCTACATTGAGTTACAAAATCTTCGAAAACGGCCGATCCAAAAAAACGGCTCCGCCCAGGGACAGGCGGAACCGAAATGTCAGACGGCGGAGACACCACCTACCCGGCCAGGATCTCCACCTTGTAGCCGGTGTACTTGCGCAGGTTGATCACGCCTCCATCAAAGATCAGGTACTGACCCTTGATACCCTGCAGCACACCGCCCGCCTCGGGTTCCTTGTCCAGGTTGAAGCTTTTGACCTTCTGCGGCCAGACCAGCACCGGGTATTCGAAGCGGTGCTCCCGTCTTTCGGTCTCCGGCAGGACACCCTCCACGTTCCAGTCCTCCAGGCGGCCCACCACCCTGTCCACCGCCGCGGCCAGATCGAACCCTTCGGGATTGCCCTTGAGCATCCGTGTCCAGTGGGTCTTGTCGGCAAATCCCTCGTCGCTAAGACGTTTTTCCACCAGCCCGACGGTGCGGCGGTCCACCATCCGGGCAACGGGAATAGCCGCCACCGCTCCCTGGTCGATCCACCGCGAAGGAACATTTGGTTCCCGCGTGATGCCCACCTTCACCCCACTTGTCAGGGAGCAGTACAGGATGTGAGGCTGAAAACACTGGCTCTGGGCGAATTCTTCATCGCGGCAGGGATTGTCGGCCTGGCCGTGATGGCACATCTCGGGCTTGATGATGCAGATGTCCGCCTCGGCCCGCGACATCGAACAGGGAAAGCAGTAACCCTGACTGAAGGTCTTTTTGGTTTTGCGTCCGCAGGCGGTGCAGTTGATGTCCCCGGTGAAGCGGATCACCAACTCCTTGCCCAGATGATCGTTCACCCGGTGGTCGGCGACCCGGTTCTCCTTTTCCCACCATCCGTCCGTGAAGTGGTACTCCACAGGAGTAACGGCTTCGACGCGCATCTTTTTGAGGGTTCCGGTCCAGATGGTTTGCATCGCAAATGACCTCGTATGTCAGCTGGCTGATAGGGAATGACAGAAAATCCCAGCCGGGCTATGCTGTCCCCGCCGCAGGTTCACTTTAGCCGTCCCGGCCCCAGCCTGCCACCACCAACCCGGAGAACGGATGCTCAACAGGATCTGGACCTTCTTTTTCATCGGCGGCTTTGCCGCCGCGATCGCGCGCGCCTTCATGGGGCACACCGAAGTCTGGCGCGACATCGTCGGCTCGACCTTCGACACCGCCGAAACCGCCTTCAGGATCGCCCTGGGCCTGACCGGCGTGATGTGCCTGTGGCTGGGCATCATGCGCATCGGCGAAAAGGGCGGCGCCGTGGAATTCCTCGCCAAAATCTTCGGCCCACTTTTGCACAAGCTCTTCCCCGGCATTCCCAAGGGACATCCCGCCAGCGGCAGCATCGTCATGAACATGGCCGCCAACATGCTGGGACTGGACAACGCCGCCACACCCCTGGGCCTCAAGGCGATGACCGAGCTGCAGGAGCTCAACCCCGAAAAGGAAACCGCGAGCGACGATCAGATCCTGTTCCTGGTGATCAACACCTCGGCGGTGACGATCGTGCCGGTGACCATCTTCACCTTCCGCGCGCAGATGGGCGCGGCCGATCCCACGGACATCTTCCTGCCGATTTTGATCGCCACCTACTGCAGCACCCTGGCAGGGCTGCTGATCACAAGCTTCTTTCAAAAGATCCGCCTCCACGACCCGGTGGTGCTCGCCTACCTGGGCGGCATGACAGTGCTGATCGCCGGTCTGGTCGCCTGGTTCAGCCGCCTGGATCAGGCCGCGATGGAAACCCAGTCCTCGATCCTGGCGAACTTCCTGATTTTCGGGATCATCATCGCCTTCATGGCCGGGGGCATCCGCCGCGGGATCAATCTTTACGAAACCTTCGTCGAAGGCGCGAAAGACGGCTTCAAGGTTGCCGTGAACATCATCCCCTACCTGGTGGCGATGCTGGTGGCGATCGGCGTGTTCCGCGCGAGCGGAGCGCTGGACCTGGTGCTGGACGGTCTGCGTTCGGCCGCCGGCGGCGTGGGCCTGGATGCCCGCTTCATCGACGGCCTGCCCACCGCGTTCATGAAACCGCTGAGCGGCAGCGGCGCCCGCGGCATGATGGTCGAAGCGATGCAGACCCACGGCGCCGATTCGTTTGCCGGCCGTCTGTCCAGCGTGATCCAGGGCAGCACCGAAACGACTTTTTACGTGTTGGCTGTCTACTTCGGCGCGGTTGGCATCAAGCGCAGCCGCCACGCGGTGATCTGTGGGCTAACCGCTGATCTGGCAGGAATTACCGCAGCTATCCTGGTGGCTTATTTTTTCTGGGGATAGCTCGGAATTACCCTTAAAAATCTATGTTATTTTGTGTTTACATACATAAGAAACAGGAGTAGCTTTCCCGTAGAAAAACCTGGGCCATCAATTCTTGATGGTTCGAAATATGCTCGAAAGGAGTCGGCATGAAAACACTTTCAATTTTCCTGATCCTGGTCCTGACTTTGGCTTTCGCCGTTGCCGCCAACGCCGAAGGAACCGTCTTTGGAATCAAAGCCGGTGTGAACTTCGCCAACATTTCAGGGGATGACACCGATGATTTGAATTCCCTGACTGGTTTCGCCGGCGGTGGCTTCGTGGACATTGCCATGAGCCCCACCATTTCGATCCAACCGGAAATCTTCTACTCCCAGAAGGGCGCTAAGTTCAATGAAGAGGGCACCGAAATAAGCGTCAAGCTCGACTACATCGACGTTCCCGTCCTGTTCAAATACACCATGGCCGGGGAAAACGCCCGACCCTACTTCCTCTTCGGACCTTCCATCGGTTTCAGTATCAATTCGGAACTGAGCGCGGACGACCAAAGTGTGGAGCTGGACAACGTGGCAAGCACCGACTTCGGCCTGGTCTTCGGGTTCGGCGTCAACTTCCAGAAATTCCTGATCGAGGGGCGCTACGGCCTTGGCCTGAGCGACATCATTGACGAAAACACCCCCGAGGACGACGGCAGCATTAATAACACAACCTTCCAAATCATGGCGGGGTACAGTTTCTAGGGTTTTCGAGTTTCAGAGAAACGGGGCGTCCTCGGACGCCCCGTTTCCATATCAGAATCTCATGGAAACCGCGGCACCTCGCCAGTCTGCCGGTGATCGAATTGATACCTTCCCGTTCGTGGCGATTTATGACATTCTTGCCTTGATTTGATCATCGCGATTCCCACGGCATCATGTTCACCTCCATGTGGCAGGTCCAGGTTTGTTGAGCACCATCTTCCTCTTATCCGTCCTGATGCTAGTGTATGTGTATGCCGGTTATCCCCTGTTGGCCCGCCTGCTGGGTGGTTTGGCACGTCGGCGTGTCTGGTCAGCGGAACCCGGTGAACACCTGCCCACGATCACCATCCTGATCGCCGCCTACAACGAAACGGCCCACATTGAGGTGACGGTCCGCAATAAGCTCGAGCAGGATTATCCCGCCGACAAACTCGACATCATCGTGATTTCCGATGAATCCGACGACGGCACCGACGCTATCGTGCAAAGCATCGACGACCCTCGCGTCCGCCTGATCCGCCAGGTGCCCCGCGCCGGCAAGACCAGCGCCCTGAACCTGGCCATGCCCGAGGCCACCGGCGAGGTCATCGTTTTCAGCGATGCCAACTCTCTCTACGCGCCCGACACCATAAAAAACCTGGTGGCCCCCCTGGCCGATCCCAAAGTGGGTTACGTGACCGGCCGCATGGTCTACAAGGCGCCCGACGGTTCGTTGACCGGCGAGGGCTGCTCGGCCTACATGCGGTACGAGAACAACCTGCGGGCCTGGGAAACGGATCTGGGTTCGATCGTGGGTGTCGACGGCGGCGTGGACGCCATGCGCCGCGAAATCTACCGCCCCATGAACGCTGATCAGCTGCCGGATTTCGTGCAGCCGTTGACCGTGCGTGAGCAAGGCTACCGGGTGGTCTACGAACCGCGCGCCCTCCTGTATGAAGACGCGCTTGCCGAAGTGGACGACGAGTTCCGCATGCGGGTGCGCGTCTCGCTCAGGGCCTTCCACGCCCTGAAGGACAAGGCCGCATTGCTGAACCCCTTCACCTTCGGCCTGTTCGCCTGGCAGCTATGGTCCCACAAGGTGTTGCGGTACCTGGCTTTCCTGTTCATGGCCGGTGCTCTTGTCAGCAACGTGATCCTGATACTCCAACCCGGATACTCCGCAA
>JAGLCY010000196.1 GCA_023270185.1 Candidatus Krumholzibacteriia bacterium
GCCGTGAATTCCGCAGGTTCGTGGACGACCAGGGCGGAGTTCATGTCCTTGAATCCGTCGCCGTTGAAAATGCTGCCGCGCAACTCGAAGGAACCCGGCAAAGTGGCCTCGAACCAGGCCTCGCTCTGGCGCCCCGGCACGATGGCCTGGTTGACCCGCATCGCGGGGATGGACAGGCCGTGTTCCACATCTTCGGTTTGAAGGGTCAGATGAACGGGGTTTCCCGCCGGGACATGCAAGGTATCGGCCACGTGTCCGTTGGGATAGGTGAAGTCCCAGCCCCATTGGCGGGCCGTCACCTCGATGCCGTAGGACCCATGCGGTGCAATGGTCTGGTCGATGAAGCCCGGGAAACCGACCACGAAGGCAAAAACCGCCAACCCGAGGGCACCCAGGACCCACAGCCCCAGGAAGACCGGATTGAGCGGGCCGGTTACGGCCCCCGACTGGTTGCGATCCTGCCGACGGAAAATCCACAGGAAGATCCCCCCCAGACCCGCGAACAGGAACAGGGCCAACACCGTGGCGATGTAGATCCAGTAGAAGGGCCCATCCACGCCCGCGGCGTGCGTCGAGGCCGCCTCCGGGAACCAGGTGGCTAATATGGGGCTGCCGATCAAACCGTTACCTCTTTCGTGCCGCCTTCAGACGGGCAGATACTACTGCGATTCTTCGACCTTGTTCACGAACCGCGCTTCGGCGTCCTCGATGGGCATGCAGACCGTGCCCTTTTCCTCGTCAAGCCAGCGGGTCTTCTCGTTCAGGATGGCGCGCTGTTCCGCCAGGGCGGCCTGAACATCCTCGTTGCCGACGGAGTTGTAGACCTTGGCATTGTACTCCCTGGCCTGGGCGGCCAGGAACCCGCCCTGCAGGAACAGGACAAGGGCCCAGATAAAAATGACCGCGGCGATCCCGCTGAGCACCACCGCCGGCGCATTGAATCCCGATCTGTTTTCGTTGTCGGCCGAGGCCATGCAAATCTCCTTTTAAGCGTTCTCGAAGCGCAGCGACTCTTCGAGCCGCGGATCCCCGGTAGGAACCAGGGAATTCCCCATGGCGAGTTTCGTGATACCGGCCAGCCACAAGCCGCCGATACCGAAAAACGCCGTCACATCCATGGGGCTGAAAACGAAACTGTCGCTGAACTGGGGCATGACCACCCAGTAGAGGTTGATCCACTGGGCGACGATGATCCAGAAGGCCCAGAAGGCCAGCATCTTGCGGCTGCGCTTGGCGTAGCGCGAAATCAGACCCGCGAAAGGCAGCATGAAGGTCGCGAAAATGATGACCATGCCTGTCATCCCCCAGCCGTTTTGCGACCGGATCAGGAACCAGTGCGTTTCCTCGGGAATGTTCGCGTACCAATAGAGCATGTACTGGCTGAAGGCGATGTAGCCCCAGAAGAACGTGAAGGCGAACATGGCCTTGCCGTAATCGTGAAAATGTTCAGGGGTGACGATGCCCCTCATCCGGCCGGTATTCTGCAACCCCATTGTGAACAGGGTCATGACGGCCCAGAAGGTGACGAAGCCGCCGGCCCAGTAGTAGACCCCGAACATTGTGCTGAACCAGAGCGGGTTGATGCTCATCAGCAGATCGAAACTGGCAGCGGCCACCGACAGGGCGCAGATCATCAGGGCGAAACCGCTGTAGTTTTCCAGGCGCCGGGTCAAGCCGACGTCGCCGCTGGAATCCTGTTTGACCGAGGTCTTCCAGAAGAACCATGAGTAACCGGTCCAGATGCAGAAGTAGATAACCCAGCGCAGAATGAACATGTTTTTGCTGAGATAGGCGGCCTTGTGGGACATGGCGTGGCTGCCGGCGACGGCGGGGTCGGCCCAGCCGTAGATCTGACCGGCGAAGATGATCACCGGGATGGCCAGGACCGCCAGCAAAGGCATGACCGCTGCGGTGACTTCGGCCAGGCGGCGCATGACCACGTTCCAACTGGCTCTGGTCACGTACATGATGGGCATGAAGAACATGGCGCCCAGGCTGATGCTCAGGAAAAACGCGAAGTTGATCAGGTAGGAGAAGCCGAAGTGCCTCAGGCCGTCGCCCTGGCTCAGGCCAAGGCCGAAGGTGGCGGCCAGACCGATCACGCCGATCAGCGCGCTGACGGCAAACAGGCGCGGACCGAGACCATCGAGTGTGGTCTTGGTGTCTTCCAGGCGTGGTACGTGGTGATGAGCCAAGTCAAACTCCCCATGCTGAGCCGGCTCGCGGCCGGCGCATGATCAGGTTTCTGAACCTATTCCGAACCTATTTCTGAACCTTCTTGACCCTGCTTTTGCAGGGCCGCCCGGTCTGCTTCCGGGACGTCGTCTATGGTCGCGTTGCGGGACAGTTGCAGCGCCCGCACATAGGCCACGATGGCCCAACGGTCTTCGGGATCGATCTGCGGCCCGTAGGCCGGCATGTTGCGGATCCCGTTCTTGATCGTGTTGTAGATGTGGCCCACCGGACGGTCGACCACCGTCTGACTGGTCAGGTCCGTCGGAGGCGTCCAGGTTCCTTCGCCCAGAGAAGCGGCCCTGACGTGAACCGGGCCGTTACCGTTGCCGCTCAGGCCGTGGCAGGTCGCGCAGAAGATATCGAAACGGTCCTGACCACGGTTCAACAGGTCCATGTTCACGGGAACCGGGATGTTCTCCACAAAAACCGTGTCGCCCTCGAACCCCTTGGCAAACGCGTCATCGATATACAACCGACCCCGGGCCACGGTGCCCTCGGGATGCTTGCGCATGGCCACCCCGTCGGCAAAGAACGCGTTGGTGGTCTGGGCCTTGTTCTTGTACTGCTGATCCATGTCGTAGACGACCTGGATGCGGCCACTGTCCTTGCGCGAGTGCATCGACTTGTAGATCAGCCCGGCGGGGACCAGCGTCAGCGCGACCACGACCAACAGGATATAGAAAATGATGCGTGGCATCTGTCAGTCCTCCGCGCTTTCGTTGACTTCCTCGACCGCACTTCCGCCCAACGAGGCCAGGAAGTTCCGCGTTTCCTCCAGTTTGAACCTGGGATCGGCGGCTTCGACCACGATGTAGAAGCGATCCTGGGTCGCTCGGCGGAAACGCCGGTTTGTGAACAGCGGATGGTAGAGTTTGGGCAGACCGTTCAGGATCCACATGCCGAAAAAGGCGGCAAAGGCACTGAACAAAACCGTCAGCTCGAACATGACCGGAACGGCGGCCGGCAATCCGAACAGCGGTTTGCCCGAGATCACGAACTTGTAGTCCACCGCGTTCATCCACCACTGCATCAGTGTAGCCAGGCCCAGTCCGGTCAGACCGCCGCCCAGCACCAGGAAGGGCAGGTTGGTTCCCCGGATACCCATGGCGTCGTCCATGCCGTGCACCGGGAAGGGCGTGTGGACATCCCATTTCTTGAAACCCTCGTCACGCACCTTTTCCACGGCGGCCATCAGAAGGCTGGGGCTTTCGAACTCGATCAACAGACCGTACAAGTCGCCGTGTTTGGTATTGGCGCCCATCACTTGCCACCTCCATCCGGAACTTCGCGGACGTGTCGGGGAATGTCGCCGTGGTAATCGCCGACCGAACGGCGCTCGCCGCTGTGGGCGTCGGCGATCGGCATTACGGTCTTGACCTCGGCCATGGCCACCATGGGCAGGAAACGAATGAACAGCAGCACCAGGGTAAAGAACAGGCCGAAGCTACCCAGGAAAGTCAGGATGTCGACCATGGTCGGATCGTAGTAGGCCCAGCTCGAGGGCAGGAAGTCGCGGCTCAGCGAGCTGACGGTGATCACGAAACGCTCGAACCACATACCGATGTTCACGAAGATGTACATCACCCACATGATTCCGATGTTGGTGCGCACCTTCTTGAACCAGAACAGCTGGGGCGTGACCACGTTGCAGGTGACCATGATCCAGTAGGCCCAGGCGTAGGGTCCAAAAGCACGGTTCACGAACGCGAAACTCTCGTTGGGATTGCCGCCGTACCAGGCGATGAAAAATTCGGTGGCGTAGGCGAACCCGACCATGCTGCCGGTGGCCAGGATGATCTTGTTCATGTTCTCGAGGTGATGCACCGTGATGATGTGCTTCAGGCCGAACCACTGCCTCGCGGGAATCAGCAGGGTGCCCACCATGGCGAAGCCGCTGAACACGGCGCCGGCCACGAAGTAGGGCGGAAAAATCGTGGTGTGCCAGCCGGGCAGCTGGGCCGTGGCGAAGTCGAAGGACACAACCGAGTGCACCGACAGCACCAGTGGCGTGGCCAGGCCGGCCAGCAGCAGGTAGGCTTTTTCGTAGCGGTGCCAGTGGCGGTGGCTTCCGCGCCAGCCCAACGCGAGCGCGCCATAAACGACCTGCTGGATCCTGCCCTTTGCCCTGTCACGCAAAGTCGCCAGATCGGGCACCATGCCCATGTACCAGAACAGCAATGAAACCGTGGCGTAGGTACCGACGGCAAACACGTCCCACAGCAGCGGGCTGCGGAAGTTCGGCCACATGTGGTGATAGTTGGGAATCGGGAACAGCCAGTACACGACCCACACACGACCGACGTGGATACCCGGGAAAATGCCCGCGCAGATCACCGCGAAGATGGTCATGGCCTCGGCAAAACGGTTGATGCTGGTGCGCCACTTCTGCCGGAGCAGGAAAAGGATGGCCGAAATCAACGTGCCGGCGTGACCGATGCCCACCCAGAACACGAAGTTCACGATGGCCCAGCCCCAGCCGACCGGGTTGTTCAAACCCCACACCCCCACGCCCTTGATGAAGAGCCAGGCGATCATCAAAAACAGGACACCCGTCAAACCGGCCGTGAACGTGAAGGCGATGTACCAGGCCCTCGGGGTCTTCCGTTCAAGGACGATGTCCGAGACCGTCTCGGTGATCGAAGTGAAGTCCTGCCCGCCGAGGATCAGTTCCTGCGGCTGGGTGGGGTCATCCACCGTGTTGTCGATAAGGTCGGTGACCGACGATTTCATAAATCAGGCTCCAGTCTATCCGTGGGCGCCGGCTTGGGCTTCATGATCGGCTTCATGCTCTTGGTGGCCACCATCGTGGCCACCACCGTGGCCGTCGTCATGTCGGGTGGCCGGCTCGATCGCCGCATTCGGGTTGCGGATGCGGGCCATGTAGAACGTCCGCGGCTTGAGGTGCAGATAGTTCAGCAGGTCATAGGACCGGCTGGCCTCGCGCAACTTGCTGACCCGGCTTTCCGGATCGTTCAGGTCGCCGAAAGTGATGGCATTGGTGGGACAGGTCGCGGCGCAGGCCGGCGTGATGTCGCCGTCCTGGATGCCCCTGCCCTCGACACGCGCGGCGACCCGCGCTGTTTCGATGCGCTGCACGCAGTAGGTGCATTTTTCCATGACGCCCCGCGCGCGCACGGTCACATCAGGATTCAGGACCAGACGCTGGGTCTGGGTCATGTCCTCGAAATTGTTGAACCAGTTGAACCGCCGCACCTTGTACGGACAGTTGTTCGAGCAGTAGCGGGTGCCCACGCAGCGGTTGTAGACCATGGCGTTCAGACCCTCGTCGGTGTGCAGGGTCGCGGCCACCGGACATACCTGTTCGCAGGGCGCCATCTCGCACTGGACGCAGGCCACAGGTTGCTGGGCGACCTTGGGATCATCGGCATCACCAAGGAAGTAACGGTCGAGCCGCACCCAGGACATCTCGCGACCGCGGCTGACCTCGTCCTTGCCGACGACCGGAATGTTGTTTTCGCTCTGACAGCCGATCACGCACGCGTTGCAACCGTTGCAGGCGTTCAGATCAACGGCCATGCCCCACTTGTAGCCCGTGTATTCCCATTCTTTCCACAGCGACGCCAAAGGAGGGCTGTGCACGCCGAGGTGATCCACGAACTCGGGATCGTTCTGGTAATCGGTGATGGTTCCTTCGCGCACCAGACCGGGCACGCGTTTCTGGATCTCGCCTGCGCCGGCGGCGTCGATGGCGTGATGGTCCTGGGTCGTGGCCAGCAGATAAGATCCGCCGGTCTTGCGAACCTTCAGGCCCGTTCCGCCATGCAGATGGTCCCAGGTCCTGAGCTTATACGTGTCGAAACCCATGCCCTGGCCCACGCGGCCGGCATCCTCGCGGCCGTAGCCAAGGTTGACCGTCACCGCGTATTTGGCCTGGCCGGGCAAAACGTAAACAGCCATTTCCAATTTGCGGCCCTGATACTCCAGTTCGACCAGGTCGCCGTGCTTTAAACCCAGCTCGGTCGCCGTGGCCGGACTGAACAGGGCGGCGTTATCCCAGGTCAGCTTCGACATGAAGTCGGGCATTTCCTGCAACCAGGCGTTGTCGGCGTAGCGGCCGTCGAAAACCGACTGGTCGTGAACGAAACTGATCTCGAGATTGTCGGCGCCCAAATGGCCGGCTCCGGTCGGAGGCACCAGGGAAGCTCCGGACAGGGCAAGAGTCTGACCCTTCTGCTGGCCGCTACCCTTGAGGAAACCGTCGTGGATGAAAGTCTGCCAACGTTTGTCGAAGGCGGGATCGTTTTCAGGCGCGGGGCCCGATCCGCGGGTCATCCGGTGGAAGCTGTCACGCGCGATCCGGTAACTGTCGCGGGGCTCGGCTTCGGCCATGATCGACAGCAGTTCGGTAACGGTGCGGCCATCGTACAAGGGAGCAATCAGGGGCTGGACGGCCAGGTAGGAGAAATCCCAGGCCATGGCATCGCCCCAGCTTTCCAGATAATGGGCCAGGGGCAGATGCCAGGTGCTATTACCCGCGGTGGCATCGTCGCGGTGCCCGAGGTGGATCCGATGCTGGGCCTTCTGCATGGCTTCGCCGAATTTCAGGTCCACCGGCGCGTTGTAAACCGGGTTGCCGTCCAGGATGACCAGGGTCTTGATCCGGCCCGCGTTCAGTTCGTGCACCAGTTCATTGATGAACCGGATCTTCGGCGCCCCGATGGGCAGATAGCTGACGGTTTTCCCTGTATTGCCCAGGGCGGCGTTCAGAATATGGATCAGGGCGTGGGTGTCGGCGTCCTGGCGAATGCCGGCCACCAACAATCCGTGCCCCTGGTTGTCCATGAGATCCTTGGCCAAAGCCGCGACGTGAGCTGAACCGGCCGCGTGGCCGCGCCACTTGGCCAGATCGCCCCG
>JAGLCY010000197.1 GCA_023270185.1 Candidatus Krumholzibacteriia bacterium
CGTTGCGTGAGGGCGAAGTCGATGCCCCGGTCAGGATCGCCACACCCTTCAGGTCGCCCGCGAAATGCTTGGAGGCAAAGGCGTCGAATTTTCCCCAATCGGTTTCCGAAATCTGCAATCCCTTGCGGTGCAACACTTTTTTGCTGCGGTCGGGATCGTAGACATCCAGCACGCTGGCCTGGGCGAATGCCGTGGTGGCGCCCTGGCTCAAGGGAAAATCGGGATTGCCGTCGATCTTGATGGGACGCCCGTCATAACTGGTCGCCAGCACGCTGTTGGCCACCGGACCCAGTTCCATGGTGGTGGCGAATTGCATGGGCGTGCCTGGAGTGACACCCTCGGGTCGGTTGACGAAAGGTACGATCTTTTCCTGCGGCCAGCGGCAACCGGCCATGGTGGCCAGGGCGACCGAGGCGGACATGACCTGCAAAAAGCGGCGACGCGTCATGCCTCCGGCGGGAGCGTCGATACCGCCGGGAAACTCGTTCTCCAACTGAAGGCGATACTCGTCGGTGTCGGCCAGTTCCTGCAGGCTGCGCCAGTAGTTCGGGGCCTGGCCTGGATCAGAACTCATGTCAGACTTCCGGATCATGCGAAACCTTTCCTACCGATGACAGGTCGTGCAGTTGGTGGACGGGGAAATGTTGTGCTGTTGCCGCAACTCGGCCCCGACCACGGCGGGATCCCCTTCTGCGACCCAGTTCATATCCGTCACGAATTCCTTTGGCCGCAGGTTGGCATCGGGGTTGCGGTGACACTCCAGGCACCAGCCCATCGTCAGGGGCTCGACCTGTTCGACGACTTCCATCCGGTCGATCCGGCCGTGACAGCTGACACATCCCACGCCGGACTGGATGTGTCCCGCGTGGTTGAAGTAGGCGTAATCGGGAAGATCGTGCACCCGCACCCACTTGATCGGCTTACCTGTTTCGGCGCTCTTGCGCACCAGAGCCAGCTTTTCACTCTCGGTCTTGATGGTCTTGTGGCAGTTCATGCAGGTGGCCGTGGGCGGGATGTTGGCCTTGGCTGTGGTTTCGACGCTGGTATGGCAGTAGCGGCAATCAATACCCAGATCGCCCGCGTGCAGCGCGTGGCTGTATTCGACCGGCTGCTCGGGAGCGTAACCGATGGCCGACATTTCCGGAGAGAACACGGCGGTGACGAGAACCGTCGCGTAGACCAGACCACCCACCGCGATGACAGCCGAAGCCTCACGCAGCCAGTTGGCCCATTTCGGGAAAACGAATTTGTCGGTCGTAGTGTCCGGATTATTGCCTTGAGTATCTGGAGTCAACCGACTCTCCCCCTTCATCCAAGGAAAGATGATCCACCGCACCAAGCGACCCTGGCCGCCGGAGATGACGATAACTCTATATCTGTATGCTTTCGGTGGGCGATTCTACGGTCCAGTCGGAATCATTTCAACGAAAAACAGGACCTTTTAGGCATATTTTCCGATTTAGGGGGCTGTATTGAAGGAAATACCGTAGCCACAGGACCTTGCGGCCTGGGGATTGTCGTATTGAAAGCCCCCACCCACGAAGGCTTCCACGAAATCCACCTTCAAACCCTTGAGTTGTGCCTTCGAGAATGTGTCCGGCCTACCTTTTGCGGTTAGCCGGACATGGCTATTTCAAAAAACACCACCAATTCATGGGCCCCTCCCTTCTGCCCCAACCCCAACTGCAAACACCACAACAACTCCGGTGA
>JAGLCY010000198.1 GCA_023270185.1 Candidatus Krumholzibacteriia bacterium
GCCTGGTTGTCCAGGGCCGATTGAAGTTTTCGACGTGCCCGCTGCAGCACCCCGCGAGCACCGGAAGATGTTGTAATGCTCATGAATTCGGTAATGGCGTCGACGGACAAACCCTCAAAGCACCGCATATGAAGAGCCTCCTTCTCCTGCGGATCAAGGGTGTGGTCGATCAGACGCCAGAGTTCCTTTTCAGCCAAACTCTGGGCCGGGCCGGGCCGGTCACTTTGGAGGGTATCCGGCTCGAAATCCAGGGCTTCCACCAGGGACGGTCGTCTCAATTCGCCCAGGCAGCAGTTCCGCGTGATGGTGAACAGCCAAGTGGAAAACCGTCCACGAGGTTCGTACTTGGGCAATCCGCGGAAGGCGTTCATCAATACTTCCTGGGAAAGCTCTAATGCCCGTTCGTGGTCTCTGACGTACCGAAAGCACCACACATAGACCCTATCCTGATGACGGGACAGCAAACGGGAAGCGGCCTGTCGGCGCCTCGCATCTTCGGGATCGTGCACCGCCTGGCGCAAATCCTCACGGTCCAGTTTATTTTCCTCGGACAGGTGGTCCGTCATGTGAAACGATCTTTCGGGGTGAAAATCACAAAGTTCTCCAGAGATAAGGGTCAATTATAGGCCAAGTCCGGGAGTGTGGACAATGAATTCCGGCTGATCGGCATGGTGTCAGTGGTTATGAAAAAAATATACCTAAGCGCTGTAATTTTTGGGCTTCAGCGCAGTTTCAACAGTTACAAGTAAGCATATAATGCCGGTTGCCGATCCGTGGGGAAGTTGGTGACCGGCATTTTTTTATCCATGCGGATCATGGAGTCACGTTGGGCCCTGAAATTCCAAAGCCCCGCCTCCCAAAGGAGACGGGGCTTTCGTTTGGAGGGTCCGAGCTCCTCAAGGGGTGATGATCACCGTTTTATATGCGGATTTAATCGATTCCACATCAGGATGCTCTATACAGCGGGCCTGTACCTGTATGGTAACACCGCCGGAATATGGCTGGTCGAAAGTGGCCGTTAAATTGTCCGCAGTGGTCCACCCCAGTGGGATGTTTGTATAACCAGAGATGGCACTCCACCAGAGTTGATACTCCAAGGCGTGGCCAAGGCTGCTTTCCGCTCCGCTGACGGTGAAGGTCAGCAGTTCTCCCACAGCGCCCATGGACGGACCGGAGAGAACGGGCTGACTGATGGTCTCCAGGTCGACGATGTGAACCAGCAGGATCTCACTCCATTCCGATTCGACATCCGGGTGCTCGATACAGCGCGCGTGTACCCTGACCTGGAAATCACCCGCGACATCCGTCGGCATTACAGAGTTGGAGGAGGGGCTCCAGGTACTCATCGTGCCGTTACCCCAATCCCACTGGTACTCCACGGCGTGGCCCATATTGCTCACGGCACCACTCAGGACTTTGGGAGAGAGCCAGCCACCGAGATTGAGCGTCACCTCACCCGAGGGCGACGTGATGGGTGTACTGATAGTCTCGACCGCGGTGATTTCCACGGATTTCGGCTGGGACCAATCCGATTCGTACTCGGGGTGTTCAATACACCGGGCATGCGCCTTGACCTGATAGGTTCCGGCAACCGCCCAGGCATGACTCCGGGTGTAATACATGCCCACTTCGGGACCCCAATCTGAGAACGTGCCATCACCCCAATCGATTTGAACCTCGGTCGGATGCCCCAGATTGCTGACCCCGGGCATGATGTTGAATTCGAGCAGATCGTTGATGCCGCCAATACTCGGGTTGTTGCCGCCGATGGTGGGTGCACTAACCACCTCTGCCGGCGAGGAAATGATCACCGTGGTCGCCGCCGACCAGGCCGATTCCACCGTGGGGTGTTCCTGGCAACGGGCCTGGGTCTTGACCTCGTAGGTTCCGGGAGTCGAATAGGAATGAACGCCGAAAGTGTTTACCGACCACGATGTCATCTGAGCATCGCCCCAATCGATCTGGTATTCCACCGTGTGACCCCAGGAGCACTCGGCGCCCGACAGGTCGTAGCGCAGTATTTCCTGGATCTCACCGGTGGCCGGCCCGGTCGGCGCGTTGGGGGTGGAGACCGTCTCGGAATCAAGCACCGTCACGGTCAAGGCAGCTGACCAGACGGATTCCACGTCGGTGTCCACCGCGCAACGGGCCTGGGCCTTCACGTCGTAGCTACCGGCCGCTGTCCAGGTGTGGGAGATGTTCGATCCGGCTCCCCAGCCCGCCATGGCGCCGTCGCCCCAATCAAAACGGTATTCGATGACATGGCCTTCACTGCTGACCGCTCCGGCCGTTGTGTAGTCCGATGGTACGTTTGTCTCGACCATCGCTAAACCGGTGGGCGTGTCTGGCGTACTGACCGTCTCGCCCGCCACCGTCAGGGTCGTAAAGCTCCAGATGGGTGAGGTGGTGGTTTTTCCGCCGTCATCGCTGGCCGCAATCTGCCAGTAGTAGGTGATGCCATTGACCAGACCGGACGGCGTGTAGCTGGCTGCCGTCTGGTCCTGTTCCACGACCGGTGGCTGAGCGACCGTGCCGAAGTGGACATCGTAGGTCAGGGGATCGTTGTCCGGATCGGTGCAGGTCCAGTGCAATTGCGCAGTGAGGGCTATGTCCGTGGCCCCATCAGCCGGGGCACCCGACGCCGTGTCGATGGCCGGCACCGTCGGCGCGTGGTTGGTAACCACGGGCGCGACAGGGTCGTCGTCTTTGCAGGATGCAAGAAAGACCGTAAGAAGCAACAAGGTCAGGACAAGGATCCCGGACCGTGTGCGGTTATTGTTCAGGTGACTCATCGTATCTCCTTTTCTCGGGGAATGGCCTGAAGCCCTGCCTTAGGCGTTGTTGCTGCAAACACTCGTTATCAATTGAAACGCTTCATGATACCGGGAAATCACATGGGCATGAAGCTTTTTTTATTTGGCTGTGCCTCTGAAATTGTGTTTGTTTTCAGTTAGTTAAGATTTTAGGTGGTCTCCGAAGGGTGTTTGACAACATATATATTGTCTCTAAACGCCCCCCGGGGGGCGTTTTTCGCATGGATATCCAATATCCCAGCAGGCCTGGAATCGTTGAATTTTTGTGGGTCGGGTATGGCGTTGGACTGCATCGGGCCAACCACTTATGGTTAATCGTGAGTCAGATCATGACAACCGTGGGAAAACCGAGGAACAACAAGTGGCGTTTTTGTCCATTTTAAAAAAACTGGTGGGCGGTGGTGAAGCTCCTCCGCAGAGTGCAAAGAACTTGAGCCGTAACGCACCTTGTTGGTGTGGAAGCGGCAGCAAATACAAGCAGTGTCACTATGAAAAGGACCGGGGATTTTTTACGGCCAAACAGAATGAATCCTGCAAGGGACCAACCTGACAACGCTGATATTGCTGGAGAGTTTCTCCAGTTCCGATCATTGATACAAAGTACGATGCCTCGAATGAGGACCTGTTTCCTGATCAAGAATATTTGCTGCGTTCTATTGGCAGTGATCCTGCCGGCGATGGCTCCGGCCGCCGAATACACGGTGACCGGCGACTGGCGTCAGATCGAGGACTTTTTCCTGCCCCTGCCACCGGGTTCCGATGAAGGCGCCATTCGCGTGGCTGTTACGGCGGACCGGCCCATTGAACTGGTGAATCCCGATCCGGCCTTCGCGCGTGAAGACGCCTACACTTTTTTCACCATTTTTCCGTGGAACTGGACCGCGCCCCGGACCCCCGGGTTTTACGATGATCTGGGAGACACCACATTCATCCTCGTGGCGCCTCTGGCTCCCCGCGACTACACCCCCGAAGCCCATGACATTCCGGTTGTCAGTATCACCACTGATCCGGCGGGCCTGTGGGATCCCGAAACGGGCATCTACGTGGTGGGCAATTACACCAACTTTGACCAACGCGGCAGCGACTGGGAACGCGAGGCCCGCTTCCAGTATTTCGAACCCGGAAAAGGGATGGTGGTGGACGAACCGGTGGGTCTGCGCATCCATGGTGGATTCAGCCGCAACTACCATCAAAAAGGCCTGCGGATCTATTTCGACGATTACGGGGCCGCCGACCAGGTCGAACATCCATTTTTCCCCGCTGGACCGGCCACATTCCGCCGCTTGATCTGCCGCGCCAACCGTTTCGACAACGTGGCGGTCAACACCAATCTGGCCGAAGGATTGATGGGGGACCTGGGTCACGCCGCCAGCCGTTTCCGCTTCACCGCTCTTTACCTGAACCAGGAGTACTGGGGCGCGTACAACCTGCGCGAACGCCTGGACGACGAATTCTTCGAACACAACTGGAGCCTGGCGCGAAAGGGCGACTGGAACTTCATCAAGGACGGCGATGAAGAGGAAGGCAGCGCCGAAGGTTGGTGGACATTCCTTTCCTCGTTCGGAGCGGTATCGGATCCCACGGACCCGGCCTGGTTCGACGAGGTGCGTCGGACCATGGATCTGGCCAGCTATATTGACTGGCAGCTGATCAACTTCTTCCTGGTTCCCGGCGATAATGGTTTCGCCTGGAATCTCGCGCTGTATCAACCCGGTGATCATCCCTGGCGTTTCGTGATGTGGGACGAGGACCTCATCATGAATCCCGAGGACATTGATGCGGACATGTTCCGGTTCTTCACCGCCGACGGCCAGCAGCAGTGGACCGACAGGCAGGCTCCTTCCGACGTCCGCCCCTGGACACCCGAACAGCAGGAGTGGCTGACCATGTTCCGGACCCTGCTGGGCAATTCGGATTTCCGTTCCCTGTTCCGCTCCCGTTACGAGTACCTGATCAGCACGGTCCTGTCGCCGGACGCATTGGTGGCGCGGCTCGACACATTGAAACAGGAGCAGATGCCGGAGATCCCCGGACAGGCCGGAAGGTGGGAGGGGTTCCAGGTCGATTGGTACGAAGAATATGTCGCGGGCGTTCGGCAGTGGATCATTGATCGGCAACCGTATTTCCTGGCCCACGCGAATCGTTTCTTTGCCGATTGGCCCGCCCCCGAATGGCCGGGAAACTACGAGGGTTTGGTGATCAACGAGATCATGCCCGTCAACACCGTCACCATCACCGACGAGAGTGGCGATTACGATGGGTGGCTGGAGTTATATAACGACGGGCAGAAAACCATCAACCTGACGGGCGTGGCCATTTCCAGCGGACTGTCCAGCCTGGCGGGTTGGGAAATGCCCGCGGTCATGATCCGCCCCGGCGAACACAAACTGGTGTGGCTGGACGGCCAGCAGGCGGAGGGCGCGCTTCATTCTCCTTTGGGAATCTATTCGCGTGGCGATGTCATCAAGTTGCTCGCGCCAAAGGCCGCCGGAGGCTGGGGAATCGACCTCCGGGATTACGGGGATATGCAAGCCGACCAGTCCGTGGGACGGTCCCATGACGGCCTTGATGATTGGGTCACCCAGACCGAGCCTACACCAGGGGCTCCAAACAACACTGTGATCATTCCTCCCGGCCCGGTCCCCAGCGCGGTGGTTCTGCGGGACAATTATCCCAACCCCTTCAACCCGGAAACAAACTTGATCTTCGGACTGCCCACCGAACAGAGGGTTCGGATCCGGGTGTTCGATGCCCGTGGCGGATTGGTCACCACCCTGGTCGATGATTACCTGGACGGGGGTTTCCATCCGGTGAAGTGGAACGGGACTGATGCGAATGGAAGAGCGGCGGCTTCAGGAGTCTATTTCGCGCGGATGGAATCGGGTGGTGTCACCCTGACCAATTCCATGACCCTGGTGCGCTAGTAGGTTGCTGTGCCCAGGTCAATCCAATTTCCTGACCGCATCCTCGATCCAGGTGGCTGCCCGTTCATTGATTTCGGCGGGTTTTAATCCCTCAGGCTCGATCTTCGGACCGATGGCCAACTGGACGACCCCAGGTGTGATCGGCCAACCGCCCCGCGGCCAGTACAGACCCGCGTTATGGGCAACCGGGACCACCGGATAGCCGCTCCGGGCCGAGAGCATGGCCCCGCCGGGAATGTATTTGGAAGTTTCCCCTGGCAGGGTGCGGGTTCCCTCGGGAAAGATGACCACCCACAGTCCCTTGTTCAGCCTGTCCTTGCCCTGTTCGATCACCTGCTTCAGGGCTTTGGTGCCACCCTTGCGGTCGATGGCAATCGCACCGGACATGGCCAACCCCCAACCGAACACCGGAATCCAGATCAGGATCCTTTTCAACACCCAGGTCTGCTCGGGAAAAATGAGTTGCAGTGTGAAGGTCTCCCAGGCCGACTGGTGTTTACACAGGATGATCCCGTTCCGGTCCGGGATGTTCTCCTGGCCGGTGACCTCGTAAGTCAGGCCGCAGGTGATGCGAAGCCAAACGACCGTGACTCTGCTCAAAATGGTGAACATGCGGTTGCGCGCCAACAGGGGCATGAACAGGGCGATCACCAATCCTGGAATAAGTCCCACGTTGATGACCCCCACGCCCATATAGAATATCAGCGTGCGGATGTACGAAATCACTCAATCACTCCTGCCGCAGGATGTCGGGAACCAAAACCGCATTCGTTTACCAGCCGGTACCTTGCCCGCAAACCCGAAAAACGGCAAGTGAACATTTAAAGGGGGTTTTCCGTAAAATATGGGATTGGGCCCCCTCCTGTTGTATATTGGCACGGTGATTTTCAGGAAAAGCAGTCCGGCCGCACGTGCCGGCCAACCAAGGAGATGTCCATGAGGGCTCCCGCGCGAGATTTAATCAAGCTCTTCATCCTGACCGGAATCCTGGCTCTTCTGCTGTCGGGGTTCGCCCTGGCCGCCGACGACGAGGCGCCTGCCGAAAAAATCAAGATCAACAGCCTGGATGAACTGCCGGTTCATTCCTACCCGTTGGACGGCACGGTCACCGAGTTGCTGGAAAAACCCAATCAAATGAAGGCTCTCAGGAAACAGTTCCGCGCCGACATCGAGTCCGATCTGGCCACCTACGAGATCACCGACGTCGCGACCCTGAAGGGCATCTACCAGAATCTGGCCCTGCTCGATCTTGCGCAGGCTGAATACAAGAGCGCGCTGGATCATTTGAACAGGATCACGGCCATGGAGGACAAGGAAGCCGCCAGACTGATGGGCGGCATGACCACCAAAGCCTTCATCGCCGCCAAGGATAAAGTGCGCGGCTCGGCCACTCAGAAGGAATTCCACGCCGCTTTCGCCCGTGAGCTGGAGGTCTACCTCTTCGCCCTGCCCTACCGGGTGGTGCAGGACAAGGTCAAGGCCGACAAGGCCCGCGCCGAATACCTGAGCGAAAATCTGCTGATGGGTGTGGTCCAGTCCCAGATCGAACCCGCCGCCAAGGCCATGGGTGGGCTGAGCAGCGACCTGGCGGCCGCGGTGATCGGTATCCGCTACGCCCTCGACGAGCGCTTGGCCCTGAACCCGGTCATCGTTTCGGTCTATGGCAAGTACCTTGACGCCAACAAGGTCGAAAAAGCCAACATCTGGCCCCAACGGGAATTGATCCTGAGTTCCGAAGAGGATCTCGAGCCCATAGTGGTCGGTATCTGGGATTCGGGCGTCGATGTGAACGTGTTCAAGGGTCAGATGTTCATCAACGAAAACGAAGTCAAGGACGGCACGGACACCGATGGCAACGGGTTCATCGATGACATCAATGGAATCGCCTACGACATGAACGGAGTGGCGAACACGGACATGCTGCATCCCCTGGGGGACCAGGACGGTAAGCTGAGTTCGGTCTTCCAGTACATGCAGGGTTTCACCGACATGACCGCCAACGTGGACAGCCCCGAAGCTACCGCGGTGCGTACCAGGATGAAGAATATTCCCCCCGACCAGGTTGGGGATTTCCTGACCACGCTCGGTTTCGGCGGACTCTATATGCACGGAACCCACGTGGGGGGCATCGCGGCCAAGGACAATCCCTTTGCCCGCCTGCTCGTGGCTCGCATCGCCTTCGACTATCATCCCACTCCGCAGGCCATGACCGTCGAAACGGCCATTCGCATGTCCGATGGTTACGCCGCCACCGCGCAGTACTTCCGCGACAATGGCGTGCGCGTGGTGAACATGAGCTGGGGATGGAGCTACAAGGAGATCGAAGGCAGTCTCGAAGCCAACGGTGTGGGAGCCAATGCCGAGGACAGGGCCGCCATGGCCAAGGAGATGATCGGCCTCCTCAAGGATGGGCTGCACAGGGCCATGGTTGATTCGCCCGACATCCTGTTCGTCACCGCCGCCGGCAACTCCGACAACGACGTGGAATTCGACGTGGTGATCCCCTCGAGCTTCAACCTGCCGAACCTCATGGTCGTGGGTGCCCTCGATCAGGCGGGCGATCCCACCGGCTTCACCAGTGGCGGCATGAACGTGAGGGTCTACGCCAACGGTTTCCAGGTGGAAAGCTTCGTTCCCGGCGGTGAGACCATGAAGATGTCGGGCACCTCGATGGCTTCACCCAACGTTTGCAACCTGGCGGCCAAGCTGATGGCCCGCAAACCAGAGCTCAAGCCGTCCGAGGTCGTTTATATGATAGAGAATGGATCTGATCAGCATCCCGACTATCCGGACATCCTGCGGATGAACGGCAAACGCAGTGGTATGCTGTTGATTCAGAATCAGGAATAGTGGACTGATTGTTTCGGCCGGGCCGCCGTGGGGTGGCCCGGTTTTTTTTAGCTACCGACTGGTCACCAACCGGATAACCACCACCAACATCAGCACCGCGAAAATCCTCCGAAAGAGAACCGACCCGACGCGACGATTGGCCCAGGCCCCGAGTTGGGCGCCGGGAATAGCCGTGATCGCCATCAGGCCTGCCACCGGCAGGCAGGTGAAGCCGTGAAACCCCCAACCCAGCGCCGAAGGCGGAGATGCCGTCAGGTAACCCAGCGCGGCCGCCAGGGCGCTGAATACGATCACCGCCGATGACGTGCCGGCCAACCACCCGGTGGGCACGCCCAGGATCAGGGCCAGGGCCGGAACCAGGACGACGCCGCCCGCCAGTCCGCTCATTCCCGCCACCAACCCCACGCCACAGCCGACCAGAAGCCCTTGCCACCAACGGAACCGGTAGTCTTCCCGTTCGTGGATGATTTTTTCGGTGAGCATGCGGACGGCCGACACGGCCATCAGACCCGCCAAAACCAGTTGCAGAACCAGCCCGGGCAGAATCACCGCCAGCCGGGCCGCCAGCCACCCGCCGGCCATGCTGCCGGGAGCAAGGTAAGGGACCAGTCCCCAGAGAATCCGTTTCTGCCGCGAGTGCCGGACAATCGAAGAGGTGACGCTGAACACCGCCACCGCCAGCGAGGTGCCCATGGCTGCCTGGACCACGCTTTCGTCGGGCAGCCCCCAGCTTCGGAAAAGCTCCAGCAGGATGGGTACCATGATGATGCCGCCGCCGACACCCACGAATCCGGCCGTGAAACCCGCCACCAGACCCAGACCGAGAATGAGCAGCACGACCATGATGGTCAATTCCATCAGGAGCCTCCCAGTCGCTGGGTGATGGTCGCGGCCCTGCGGTTGCTTGACCAGTGGGTGAATACCGCCGCCCCGACAATGAGCAGCCCGCCGACGATGCTGGCGGCGTCGAGACGTTCGTCCCAGATAACGAAACCCAGGATCAGGGCGAAGAGAACATGCAGATAGGTGAACACGGAAATCCGGGACGCCCGGGCGTGATGATAGGCGAAGGTCAGCCCGTACTGTCCACCGGCCGCGAACACACCGGTGCCCAGCAGAGCCAGCCATTGAAAAGTGGTGGGCCGCGCGGGTGAGACGATCAAAAACGGCAGGGTGGCCAGGGTTGAGACCAGCGAAAAAGTGAAGATGATCCGGTTGGGGCTCTCGCGACCCTTGAGCGCCCGGATCAGGATGTAGGCCAGGCCCGCGAACATGCCCGAAAGCAGGCCGCCGACGGCGGGCACCAGTTCGTAGTCGAAGCTGGGCTTGATCACCAGCATGGCGCCCAGAAAGGCCACGATCACCGCGGGGACGAGGATGCGGTCGAACTGTTCCTTCAACAGGACCACCGCGAACACCAGCACGAAAAACGGTGAGGTCTTGTTCAGCAGGGAAGCGTCGGCCAGGCTCAGCTTGTCCAGGGCCATGAAGTACAGGAGCACGCCGCCCAGTCCGCACAGCGATCTCAAAATGAGCAGCTTGGCGTGGGGGGTTCGTCCGAAGGGGTTTTCGCGCACCTTAACCGCCACGATGCTGGTGATGCCCAGGGTCACGAGGTTGCGGAAGAACACCTTCATGGTCACCGGAACATCGCCGGCCAGTTTCACGGCCGCCGCCATCAGGGCGAAGCTGAGTCCGGACAGGACCATCCAGGCAATGGCCCGGGGCATGTTGTCGAGCGGGGTCAGGCGGTCGGGTGCGCTCAAGACGGAGTTTCCTTTTTGGGATCAGGGGGCTATGCTGACGAGTGCAAGGTATATCCGCGGCTGACCCGCGTAAAGGAGACCGGCTTAAGTCATGCCCACTCATCAGGACGGTAAACGACCTAACCTGAATCAACTCGACGATGAACTCGCCGCGGTGCTGACCCGGGTTTGCCAGGCAATAGCGCGGGCACATGGACGCGCCTGGCTGGTGGGCGGCGTGGTCCGCGACGGATTTCTGGGTCTGAACACCGGTGACCTGGACCTGGAGGTCTTCGGTCTGTCCGCGGGGGATCTGCGCGCCACCCTGGAAAAGGAATTCGAGCTGGACCTGGTCGGGCAGTCCTTCGGCATCATCAAGCTGCGAGGATGGCCCATCGACGTGGGCCTGCCTCGTCGCGAGGCCAAGATCGGTCTGGGTCACAAGGGTTTCGAGGTCAACTCGGATCCCGACATGTCGTTGAAAGATGCGGCCGCCCGTCGCGACTTCACCATCAACGCCGTCTATCTCGATCCTTTGACCGGTGAGGTGGAAGATCCCTTCGGCGGCCTTGACGATCTGGCCAAGGGCAAGTTGCGCCACACGTCGACCGCCTTCGGTGAAGATCCCCTGCGCGTGCTGCGCGGGATGCAACTCGCGGCGCGGTTTGACCTGCAGGTCGTGCCCGAAACGGTGGATCTTTGCCGGAGTATCGAACCAGAGGGGTTGACCAGCGAACGGATATTCGGGGAATGGACCAAGCTGATCACCCTGGGGAAGGTGCCCTCGCGCGGTCTGGCTTTCCTCAAGGAATGCGGTTGGCTGCAGTACTATCCCGAGTTGGCGGCTTTGCCCGGTGTTCCCCAGGATCCCAATTGGCATCCCGAGGGTGATGTCTGGGTCCACACCCTGCACTGCCTGGATGCCTTCGCCGCGGAAAAAGTCGGGCATCCCTGGGAAGACCTGGTGGTGGGCCTGGCGGTGCTGTGCCATGACCTGGGCAAGCCCGATACGACCACCTGTGAAGATGACGTGATCCGCTCCCTTGGACACGAGAAACGCGGCGTCGCGGTGACCGGGGAATTCCTGGGTCGAATGACCAACCACCGGAAGCTGTTGGCCGAGGTGAAACCCCTGGTTGCGGAGCACATGCGTCCGACCACCCTGTTCAAGGCCAAGGCTTCAGACGCGGCCGTCCGGCGGCTGGCGGCGCGGGTCGGGCGCATCGACCGACTGGTTCGCGTGGCTCGGGCCGACGTCCTGGGTCGGCCGCCCCTGGCCTCGACGGAATATCCCGCGGGAGATTGGCTGCTGGAAGCCGCCCGCCGGCTCGATATCGAAAAGCAACCGCCCGAACCCCTGGTCCTGGGTCGCCATCTTGTTGACCTGGGTCAACAGCCCGGTCCGGACTTCGGCGGGATTCTCGCCAAATGTTACGAGTCTCAGCTGGCGGGGAAATTCACGACGGTCGAGGCGGGGATCCACTACGCGGAGAAGCTTCTCAGGAATCGATGAGTTCCATCAGGAAATCGACGTTGACCAGGTCTGAGTGCAGGATGCTGGTCACCGAAGCTGAACCGTTTTGCCAACGTGTGAGCAAGCGGGAATTTTCCACCGGTTCACCCAGGACAGCGCTGCAGGCTTCCTTGAAACGGTCCAGGAAGTTGGAGGCGGCGTAATGCCCGTCGACCACATGGAACTCGAGTTTCCACACCCGGTCCTCCTCCAGATACACCGTGGCCTTGGTTTTCCACTGACGGTCCTGGTTGAGATAACCGTGTGTGCAGGGGTAGATGCTGAACTCGTCGTCGAAACATTCGAGCTTGCAGTTGTCGGCCTGGAAAACGGTCTGGTCCATAGGCAATTGCTTGAATAGCCGGCGCAGGGGGCCGGCTTTTTGAAAATCAGCTTCGTTCAGGGCTGTAATATCAACGATCCCGCCCAATTCGATAGGGACGGAATTAATCCGTATTTCAAGACTCATCCCACTAACCTCCTTTTGGAGGATACCACAGGCCCGTGAAATGAATAATCTTGTTTTGCTTGATAAAACTAGCCTTCCCAACCGGCGATTCGCGCCAATAGCCACCAGAAGGCCTTTCCTTTCTGGTAACAGTTGAAACAATGGGAGTGGGCACAGCTGACCTCGGGCGGGCAATCATGCGTGTCGCACCAGTCGGAACACCAGCTGCAGATGTCGGATTCATCGGGATAATAGTTGCCGTCCGGATCGAAACTTTCGATGTCCGCGAAATCGAAGAGGAACTTTTCGTTCTGATCGCAATAGGCGCGGATCCGGTTGTTGTTGGCGTAGAGGGTGCCGTCCGGGCCGCCGCCGTCCAGGTGGCCGGTCATGTAGATGAAGGTGATGTCGGGATAGTCTCGTTCAAGGTTGGTCATGGCCTGCAGGTAGATGTCGATGCCCTCGGGGGTGTTGTCGGAGCAACCTCCGCACCAGGACCAGATCACCACGTCGTAATCGTCGGCATGGCTTTCCAGTAAGGATCGGGTGGTCCGTTCCCAGGTCAAATTGCCGATGTGACCCAGATCCCCGCTGACTTCGGTAACCGACGGAAGCGGGTACAGGGGCTCGCCGGTTGAAAGAATGTTCAGTCCGGTCATCAGCTGGCTGCCGTGGGACGTGTGGCCGTAGTAGATACGCAGTGTCTGCGCGGCGTCGATGGCCGACCCGGGAATGGCGTCAAAGGCGGTTGTGGCCTCGAATCCGGCGGTCAAGACCGCATCATCGTTCCCGTTGGTGGGCTCGGCCGGGTCGTCTGAATCGCCGCAGCCGCTGAATGAAATCAGGAGCAGAGCCAGAAGGGCTGAAAGTATGCTGGGATGCCGCATGATAACTCCTTGAACAGTTCGATTATTCAGGGATAAAAGATCCACATGCAGCAGAAGCAATTAATATTCCAACTGTCCGAACCCATTTCCGCTAACTGTGCATGGTTCGTTTGGACCAGAAAAAGGCCCCCCGGGGAGCCTGGAATCATTTAGGGAATAACGCGGCTCTCAGACATCCAGCGGCGGATTGGGCAGATGCCGCGCCGCTTCAGCCGAAAACCTGTCTATGTGTCCCTGCCAGAAGTGCACCGCCTCTTCCCGCTTGTCGGTCCGCAACAATTCATACAGCTCGTCGTGGGACTTGAAATAATCCACGGGATCAAAACCCATGACGCCTGCCTCGTGCCAGTAACGGCGGGCCAGAACATCCAGCCGGTTGATATCGGCGGCCAGAAGGCTGTTGGAACAGGTGCCCAGCATCAGCCGGGAATAGGGGTGGATCATGTCAATCACAGCGTCAACCCGCCCGAGCCCGGGTTCCTTGGCCCTGAGCCGGGCCCGACCCAGATGGTTGTGCAGTTCCATGATGCGTCCAGGGGGCAGGGGAAAGGACAGGGAAAGGGCCAGGGGCTTCAGGTCCGTCAGCATGAACTGGATATCGACGAACTCCTGGACGTCGAGCGGGGGAACCAGAAAACCACGCCCCATGTGGCTACCCAGGAATCCCTGGGCCTCAAGTCCGAGCATGGCTTCACGCAGCGGTGTGCGGCTGATACCCATAGAGCTGGAAAGGCGGGATTCATTGATGCGCTGGCCCGGGGGCAGTCGCCGGTCGCCGATCCTGGCCAGGATCTCCTTGTGCAGTTCATTTCGAAGTGGTTTGCGCTGTAACATGCCCGATATTATGGCATCGGCACGGGGAAAAAACCAGCCTTAGACAACCACAACCGAATTTTCCTCCGCCGTGACCCCGGTGGGGACATATTTGTCGGCATCCCAGTCGTTTTCCCAGGTGTCATCCCCGATCAGGTAGCGGAAACGGTATTCCCGGCCGGTTTCCAGGTCCAGGCAGATCTTGAACTCACCGTTCTTGAGCCGCGTCATGGGGGTGGCGTCGGTTCGCCAGTCGTTGAAATCGCCTACCAGGAAAACCTTCTCGGCGTCAGGAGCGGCGGCGCGGGGAAGGCGGAAGGTCACCTTGGTGACGGGGCGGGACTTCAGGCTTCGCTTTTCCAGACTCATCATTCACTCCCGGGTTGGTCCGTGAACCCAGCCATTCCGAATTCGTGGCTGCACGGACAGGATATACCCATGGCCAAGGAAAAAACAGGCCCAAACTGTGCAATATTTTGGGAGTGATGACGAGCAGGGAAGCATGAGGAATCATGGGGAACGGCCACAGGGCAAAATGAAGGTCGTCCCGAAGGTTGAAGGAAAAATGCCCGAAGAGGTGACATCATGAGTGACATCCGCCATTTGATGGAATTCCGCAAGGGATTCGAAAATACCGGATTTGCCGATATCCCGTCCTTAAATATGGCTTACAAGCATTTATATGCGGGTGACCATGAGGAGGCCGAACGGCGTTTCCGCGAGATCATCAGGATCGATCCGTTGGACTTCGATGCCCTGGCCGGGCTGGCCATTTGCGTGGCCGAAGACGGCGGCAGGTTCCTGACAGCGGAAAAACTGGCGCGTAAGGCCGTGCGGTTGGGCAAGAAAAACGCGGCCGGCTACATCGCCCTGGGTTACGTGAACCTGCGGGGTGGCCGCCTTGAGGACGGTTACCGCTACCTGATGAAGGCCAAGCATCTGGCGCCCAAGGATCCACGGGTCCGCACCGGGTTTGCCATCTATGACTGTGAGCGTTCGCCGGTCATCAGCGACCTGTCCAGGCTTCATCCGGTGAACCGGGTTCTGGGCAGCACCCGCGGCTATCTGGAATCTCCGACCAACCGGGCGTTTGCCCTGGCCGCTCTGACCGGGACTCTGGTCATAGCGGGATCCTTACTGGTCTGATTCCTCGCTGTCGGTCGGTCTGACTCCGGGTGAACTAACCCGGGGTCAGACGGAAGTTGAAATCCCGCAGGGCAGTCGCGACTTGCGATTCGTATTCCCTTGATCTGAAAAAATCCTTCAGGTATGGAGCCACCGGTATGACCATGGGCGCCGGCAGCCATCCCACCGGCTTTCCAGTTTTTCCGTCGATCACTTTCCCCTTTTCCACGGCCCGGGCGGCCTCGTTCAACCGCAGGTTCCTGACCGCGTGCAACAGTGCGGCCAGCCGAGCCTGGTGAACCGGATCGGCGAAGGAGGCCATGGGCTGGGCCATGCGGGCCAGGTGGAAGTGGGTGGGGGTGAAGACGAGACCATCGAGATCCATCCGTTCGCAGGCCACGATCAGAACCGCCGCGGTATCCCGCAATAGACCCAGCCCCGGGAACTCCTGTCCCGGCAGCAGGGGCCGGGACAGTTCGAAGCTTGTGCGGACATCCTGGATCAGGAGCCACTCGACCGCGAGGAAGGTCCGCCCCGGTTCCATCTTTCGGTTCACCCGCAGTTTCATTTCCACCACGACCTGGGGATCGATTTCTCCCGCCTGGATACGGAGGGTGTGGCCCATGGGGTCATTCAAATCCATGCTCACCCGCAGCGCGCTGAATCCCTGCTGGCGCAATCTCTCCATCAGTCCGGATTCCTCCAGGACCAGTTCGATGCCGTGACGGGAGAAGACTCCGAGGAATCGCGTGTCCGGCATCATGCCCGCCCCGCCGAGGTCCTGGTCGTTGAGGCCCCAGTCGTTGTCCGGATCCGGTGCCTGCTCTTTCCCGTCGGACAACAACTCGGGGTGTTTCATCAGGCGGGCCAGTTTGCGGTAATGATCGACCGGCAGCTCCAACTCCAGGGGGATGTCCAGTTTGCTGCTTCCCCCCAGCAGCCAGGAAAATAATCCCGCCCCGTGACGCCAGGCCATGGGGCCGTATCCACCAGCCAGGAGAATCACCGTGGGTGTCGACTCCGCAGAGGTGGTCGGACGAACCAGGTTCATGACGAACCTGTCACGCTCCAGCATCGCGTCCATGGTGATGCGCCAGTCGCCCAAACGGTCATCGACACTGGGATCACTGCCTGCCAGAAAAAACACCAGGCCGGGTTTGAACGACGTGAAAACCCGGGGCAGGTTTTCCCTGATGGCCGCCAGGTAGGTGTCGTCATCCACATCCGCGCCCAGGGCGATGCTGGTGGAAGCAACCGCCCGGCTTCCGCCCAGATCATGGTTGTGGATGGAGAAGGTGTGCACGGTGGGATCGTCGGCAAAAATCTCCCGCGTGCCGTCGCCGTCATGCAGATCGAGGTCGACCACCAGGATGGGAATTTCGTGACCCCGGTCACGCAAAAAGGCAATGGCAACGGCCACATCGTTGAACACGCAGAATCCCGATCCCCTGTCGGAGCCGGCGTGATGCAGACCGCCGCCCAGATTGACTGCCACATTGCCGCGTTTCAAGGCGTTGTGGGCGGCTTTAAGGGTTCCACCACACATGAAGCGCTGGACGCACAGGAAGCGGTCCTGGGATTTGAGGTCCAGGGATATTCCCAGGATCGGTTCCAGGGCGCCGGGGTTCTCGAGGGACCTGATGTATTCGGAGTCGTGGATCCGCTGCAGAAGGCCCAGTGAAACAGGCCGCGGCTGCAACAGCATTCCGCGCCGCAGCAGATGGTGTTTGCGCAGGTAACCCAGAATTCGGAATGGTCGCCGGGAATCGTAATCGGTGAAGGGGATATCGACCTGGTATCGCTTGTGGATGACAAAACGCGGCCCCGACGGTCGCCCGCCACTGGTCAGCCAGTCTTTCATTCTATTCCACATGGAACCGAGGGTGCGATCCCTGGGCCCGGGGGTCAAGGCCGGATACCGGTCAGATGCTGAACCAGTACGAGATCTTGGCCATGATGGTGTTGCCAGGCTCCACGCCGAAGGGAAAGCCCGGGTTGAAATCATTGTTCCAATCTCCGCTGCCCGCCGAGCCGTTGCGTTCCTCGTAGCGCGTCTTGCTGTGGGTCCAGACGAGGTAGAGTGTCGAACCGGGCCGGTACTCCCATCGGTAGACGAGGTTCAGGTTCACGGCCCCGTAGTCGAAATCGTACATGCTGGGGTCGATGTCGTAGGGACGCAGATCGTAGGAGTCGGGCGTGGCAAGCCATGTTGCGTTGGTGTAGTTGCCCCGGGTCAGGAAGGGCTGCACGTACAGCTGCAGTGAATTGTCACGGTCGAACAGGATGCTCGAGCGCAGGGTCACATCCCAGATCATCTGGTCCAGTTCCCCGAACACGTAATCCACTCCGCCGATGCCCGCCACCGTGGGAGCCGAGGCGGCGCTGCGGACATTTCCCATCCATTGGGCGTCCGACTCGTTGTGGCGAATGCCGAAGCCGATCCAGTGGGAAAAATGCTCGTTCTGGTTCCAGCGCACGCTGGTCTCGCCGGCCAGGCCCCGCAGGTTGTCGCCCCAGTCCCCGTGGACTTCAACATGCAGGGACAGCGGCTTGCGCCAGTCGGTGGTGCCGCCGGTGGCGATGTTGAACCAGCCGGGCCGGGTCATCAAGGGGCCGCGCTCACCATCGAAAGTGCGTGTCTCGTATTTGCTTGTTCCTTCGAAGGCCTTGCCGATGAAGATCCACCCCTGGTGGAAACTCTTGTGCTGTCCCCAAACCATTAAATGGGTTCCGCTGCTCTGCTGATGGCTGCGGTCGTAACTCCAGACTTCATCCCCCGTATCGATATCATGGCCCGAGTTCCCGGCGTACAGCCAATTCTTGTAGGCCTCGAGTTCCACCCGGGCGTGAAGAAAGTTGCTGCCGTTCCCGTCCGCGTCGTAATGGTAGGAGACATTTCCGTACACCTGCTTTTCATCCGGGGCCCTCAGGAAACCCATATCGTTGGGGTCCAGCTTGTCGCTCTCCCACTTGCCCTGTGCCGTCGCCCGCCACTTGCCGCCCGCCTTGCGCAGATCCAGTTCGCCGCCTGTTCCATATTTGGTTTCGGGATTCAGGGTGGGATCGAACTTGTCAGTGAAGGGATCGACGACAGTTCCCACGGCCGAACCCGTGACCCTGTACATTCGGTCGCTGAAGTTCATCTCGAAATCCATGCCCCCCGAGTAACCGTTCCGCTGATACCTGCCGTCGGCCTGGGCGAACGAACTCTTGTCCCGGTTCACCGCGGTGCCCATCAGGTTGATTCGGTGGTTGCCGTCCTGGAATTCCCTGCCCAATCGAACCAGTCCGTAAGCAGCCTTCTGGTTGCCGCCAATGAACGGGTTGTGGGTTTTGCCGGGAACGCCGATGTCCGTGACCGCGGCCAGGACCGCGAGTGAAAAATTGCCCCCGATCTTGCCGGTCAACTTGGCCGCCCCGCGGATGCGGGAGTTGGGGTCACCGGTGCCGATTCGCCGGGAGTAGAAGAGGTTGAAATCGGGATGCTGGAAAAACCGCGCGCCCTCGACGAAGAAGGGCCGCTTTTCCTGATAGAAGGTCTCGAAGGGAGAGAGGTTCAGCAGGGCCGGATCGGCTTCCACCTGCCCGAAATCCGGCTGGAAGGTGGCGTTCAAGGTCAGGTTCGAGGTGACGCCGTATTTGAAATCGGCCCCGAAATTCTGTGAATTCTGCCAATTGTCCCCGTCGCCATCGACGGCGGGATCGACGTGTTTGGTCAGGACGTAGGGCAGCACCTCGAGTTTTCGGGGGTTCTCCACGCCGCGCAGGCCGGTCAGGTAGCCCCAGCGGCTGACGAAACCGTTGAGGTTGCGGTCCCACATGACCCAGCCGGTATCCTCGCCGCGGCCGTGAAGCCAGCGGTAGGCCTGAAGACCCCAGGTCATGTCGTCAGCGGGTTTGAAGCGGATTGCCGAAAAAGGGATCCGGATTTCCACGTACCATCCGTTTTCATCACGCGAGACTTCCGAGGTCCAAACGGCGTTCCAGTCACGGTCGCGGTTCCCGTTGTCGAAAACGTAGAAGTCCTGTTGCACACCCTCGGGATTGACCCGGAAGTTGTAACCCGTGGTTCGATCGTGATAGGGATCTATGTAGATGCTGACCATGTCCGACGTCTCGATCTGGTCCCTCCGGCTCAGATAGCTGGACATGTTGGCCATGTCGTCCTCGTAGCAGGCCATGGCGAAGTAGATGGCGTCATCGTCGTAGGCCACCTTGAACACCGAAGGCACCGAGGCCGGAGCGCCGCGTTCGGGATCCATCTGCCGGAAACCCCAGCCGGTCTGCGCCAGGTCCCAGGCCGGATCGTCCAGAACGCCGTCCATCTCGATTTTCATTTTATCGAGATAAAAAGCCTCGAGAGAGGGCACCTCGGTCAGGGTTCCGTTGGCAGATTCCGGGTAGTTGGGGCCGGTTCCAGTGGGCGCGAAGCTCGGCACGGGGTCCTGGCCGTGAACAGTGGAGACGGCGAGAATCAGACAAGGGATTACAAGTAAGACGATATCCCTGGGGCGACAAGGAGGCTTTGCTGACATCAAAACTCCTGCACAAATTCGCTAGTTTCGAATGGACCCGGGAAATACGAAGGAAAAAATGGGATGTTCCAGAAAAATATCCGGAATTAACCGAACTATTGACATCCCGGGTGCGTCTGTGGGGTGATGGAAGCGCTGGAAGTTCCGCCCGGATGGGGATGGAGCTCAATTGAATCGACCCGAAACAGGGATTTCATGGACCAGTCAGAACTTCTGAAACGCTGCCAAAACGGCGACGAACTGGCCTGGGAGGTGCTCGTGAGACAGCATCAGGGACGAATCTGCTCAATCGCCTACGGATATGTGGGCGAACAGGACGAGGCCATGGACCTCGCCCAGGATATCTTCGTCCGGGTGTTCAAGAGTCTCCACACCTGTACCGACCCCGAGAAATTCCAGTCCTGGCTGATCCGTATCTCCCGCAACGCCTGCATCGATCACCTGCGGCGCCGGAAGGCCCGCCCGCCCCTGCGGGACATCCCCGCTGAGGAAATGGTGGCCCTGGCGTCCGGGGGACCCAACCCCGAGGACGAATGGTACAGGTCCTCGCGCCGGAAACTGGTGCACAGGGCGTTACACAGACTCAGCGAGATCAATCGCGAGATCATCGTTTTGAAGGATATCCAGGGGCTGCCCCTGGAAGATATTTCGGGCATGCTCGACCTGCCGCTGGGCACGGTCAAGTCGCGCTCGAGCCGGGCCCGTATTGAACTGGCCAAGGCGATCACGGAAATGGACGGGGGTCCGCATGGAGGACCCCTCGGCGCGGAGGCGGTGTGATGACCGGGCAGGGTGGCGGAAACAGGAATGACGATCGCGAACGGAACGAACGTTTCGTCCGGGACGTCCTGAACCGCACCAGCGGATCAGCCTGCGACCGCGCCTGCGAGCAGCTTTCCGACCTGATGGACGGCAGCCTGGCAGACATGGATCGGCAGTTGGTCCAGGCCCATCTGGAACACTGCGATCCCTGCCGGACGTTGGCCGTGACCCTGGGCTGGCTGGAACCGCTCCTGCCGCGGATGGCCGAAATCGATCCCGGCCCCGCCTTTACCGCTCGTGTTTTGGATCGCACTACCCGTAGGGTCCGCATCGAAGATCCCGCGACAGCGGTGCCGGGTGGTGCGGCCGGACTGATGGACAGGGTGGGCCGTTGGTGGGAAAGGCAGATCCTGCGTCCCGGATTCGCGGCCCAGATGGCCTACGCAGCCACGGTGATCCTGGTCCTGTTGACGGCTGTCCCCGGCGCGCCCCTCAAAAATGCGCCCGGCAAAGCCCTGGAATTCGTGCAGGCAGGACCCGCGGTTCCTCAGGTGATCAAACCGACCATGGACAAGGCCACGGGATGGGTCGGGGGTCAGACTTCCGGAGTGGTGACGGCTGCCCGGACAAGCGTGAACGAGCGCTGGCAAAAAACCGAATCTTCCCTGGATGAGCGCGGTGGCCGCACCGCCACGGGGCGTCAGGAGCTGCAGACCCATGTGAAGCGGATGATCAGCCAGGCCGGCGACGGCAAACTGGGCGAAGCGAGTTATGAATTCCTGGCGGCGCTCCAGGCCGGCAGGCGGATTTGGAACGAATGGTGGAATGACAATGACGATGGACCGGAATAGAAAGGAGAGTGCCATGAACGGCGCGCAGAACGAACAACAGCAGGGTACCTATCAGGACGCCCAGATCAATCAGGGGTCCGGGATCCCTCCCCAGGGCCAACCGGAAATGCACCAAACGGGTTATGGAAACCAGCCCAAACCCAACTTCAACCGGAAATCTCCCGCGATGGCCACCTGGCTGTCATGCATGCCCGGCCTGGGTCAGATCTATGTTGGATATTACCAGCAGGGTTTCATCAACATGTTCGTGGTTGCCGGTACGATTACGGCTCTGGCATCGTCCTTCATACGGGGCGCCGAACCGTTTTTCGGGGTTTTCCTCTCCTTCTTCTGGATCTTCCAGATGATCGACGCCAACCGCCGGGCCCACCATTACAACCGGGTCATGGCGGGCCTGGGCGGGGAAGATGTTCCCGATGGTTTCTCGATGCCGACCGCAAAGGGATCATTGCTGGGCGGCGCGGTGCTGGTCATCATCGGAATCCTGTTCATCATGGATCTGAACTTCGGTGTCTCGATGCAATGGGTTGAAAACTGGTGGCCGCTGATTCTGGTACTGGTAGGAGTCAACCTTATCTACAAGGCCAGGAAAAAAGCTGAGTGATCGGTGCTGGTTCGGCGGGCTCGCTAAAGGGTCCGCCGGATCAGATCAACTCCCGCCAAATATTTTCCACCCGCCCAAAAACCGCGTCCCAGGTGAAGTGAGCCAGATCAGGAGGCGAAGTTTGCCTGCCCTTATCCAACGCCCCACCCAAAGCAACCACAAGATCATCCACGAAGCGGGGCAGATCTTCGGAAACCGGCTGATCGATTCCCGCGAGCCGGGGAAGCGGGACCAGATCCAATCTGTCACCGAGATGCGGTGCGATCTGCTCGATCACCCCGGGCAGCGCGGTGGACACGATTCGGCACCCGCAGGCGGCGGCTTCCACCAGCACCAGGGGCACACCTTCGTAGAATGAAGGCAATACGCAGATGTCGCACCGCCGCATAAGGTCGGCCAGGGCGGCCTGATCCAGCTGACCGTGCCTGACCACCACCGGCGCCATGGTTTCCATGCGGCTGAGCAAACGGTCCGCTTCGGGACCCGCGCCGCTGCCCGCGACATGAAGACGCAGGTCGGGATGATCAATGGCCAACTTTTCCACGGCATCCAACAACCAGGGCAGTCCCTTGGCTGCGCTGTATTTCCCGATGTAGAGAAGTTCCCCGGTCCGTGGGGCGGAGTTGGCCGCGGGATAAAAAAGCTCGTCCCTGTAGCCGACTCCCGTAACTGTGATCCTTTCAGAGGGAATTTCCAGAGTACCTGCCAGTTGCCTCAGGTGATCCTCGCGCAAGACACAAAACCTGTCGATCCGGCGGCAGCCGCGAACGACTTCGTTTTTCAACCCGGGACAAAGCTCCATCTGGCGCAGCCCCGTTGCGTGGCAGGTGGCGACGGCCGGCAGTTTGGGGGCGATGTCCTTGACCAGTGAAGACAGCAGCCAGATATGGTTTGAATGGATCAGGTCCGGCTGGAAGGATTCGATGACTTGGCGGAGATGCTCCCGCCAGGTCCGGCGATATGCCGCCAGGGATTTGTCGGACAGTTGGGACCAGACCGAACTGGAGTAGGGCATGACATCGCTCATCCCGGGGACGGGAAAGTCGAGATCCGGATCCCGCCCGCCGCCGGCAAAAAACACCGGGTGAATGTCGGACGGCTCCAGATTTCCCAGAACGGGGTTCATTTCGCTTTCCGGAACCCCGACGACGGCCTGTTGGCTCCACCCGGCCCGACCCGCCAATCGGACTATGGCATCTAGAGTTACGCCACTTCCAGTACGTGAAGGTCGCTGCGACAACAGATGGAGAATCCTGCCCTGCATATAATTCCTGCACTTTTTAGTTAATTTCCTGTGTAGGAATACGATAACCGATAGCAGAGTCCATGAAAAGCGTATCCGGACCCCCTGTCAGCGGGGCGGTCCGTGATGTGGCCGCAATCCACGGAGTGTGTTCAACCTTGATCGCGGGAAATCCCAAAATCCTGATCGTCGACGAATCCCTCCAGGATCAGAGGATTCACGCCAGCACCCTCCGCAAACAGGGTTACGAAGTGTTTTGCGCCCAGGATGGTGAGGATGCGCTGGTGCTCCTCGAGTCCATGATGCCCGACCTTTTCCTCATCGACACCGCCATAAAGAGCATGGACGGGTACGAACTCTGCCGGCGCCTCAAGCAGAATTCCGACTGGCGGAATATTCCGGTCATTTTTATCACGGACAACCGCTCACCGGAGAACATCGACCAGGGTTACGCATCGGGCGGGGTGGACTACATCGTCAAGCCTTGTCATCTCAGCGAATTCCTGTCGCGGGTGAGCACCCAGATCAAACTCTACCAACTGGTGCGTCAGAACGAAGAGATGCAGGCCACCGCCATCGACGCCAATCCGTTGACGCGGCTTCCGGGTAACAACTCGATCCAGAAGGCGATCCAGGAAGCCATCGACGAACACCTGGACGTTGGTATCATTCATACCGACCTGGACAACTTCAAGGCTTTCAACGACGCCTACGGTTTCATCATTGGTGATGACGTTCTCATCTTCAACGCGGAAATCCTGCACACCGCCCTGCGAAAAATTTGCGATGGAAAAGGATTCCTCGGTCACATCGGCGGGGATGATTTCGTGGTGATGCTTCCCGCGGACAGGATGATGGAATTTGCCGATGAGGTCATCAGGAGTTTCGACGAAGGCGCCTCGTCGTTCTACAACGATGAGGACCGGGAGCGGGGCCACATCGTATCGGTCGACCGGCAGGGCCGCATCGGAAAATTCCCGATCACTTCGGTTTCCATGGGGGGGATGTTCCTTCGCGACTACTGGTTCACCCGTTACGTGGAGGTCGCCGAAGTCTGCGCCGAAGTGAAACACAAGGCCAAGTCCATCACCGGCAGCAACATCTTCGTCGATCGCCGCGAAGCCTCGCCTCCGCCTCTGGGCACACCGGTGATTGGCGCGAGTGAGCAAACACCCGCGAAGGAATAATCCGGGTCAATTTTCCAGTTCGACCAGAATCGTTCGGCAGAAATCCGTCAGGGACGGGTCTCGCGCGCCCATGACCAGCACCAGGTCGCCGGGCCGGGCCTCGGCCGCGACGGCCGCGGGCAGTTTGTCGCGCGCGGCGAGGAAACGAGCATCTCGACCATGGCCGTGGATATCATCGACGAGATCGGCGGACGAGATGTCGCGGGTCACGGTTCCCCCCGCAAAAAAGATCTCCGGCAACCACAGCACGTCGTCGGTATCCAGGTTGGCGGCAAATGATTGCACCAGGGCTTCGCGCAGGAAACGCGTAGGACCGAAACCGTGGGGCTGGAAAACAGCCAGGATACGGCCACCGGCCTCGGACAGTCGGACATGGGCGGCGGCAAGGGCGGCGGCGATCTTGTCCGGATTGTGGGCGAAGTCGTCGATCACCTCGACACCAGCGGCTTCTCCGACCCTTTCGAACCGCCGTGAAACTCCCGCGAATCCGGCCAGGGCCGGAACCATCTGCGCCAAGGAAATCCCGCACGACCGGCATGCCGCGATGGCGGCGGCCGCGTTGGCCACGTTGTACAGGCCGGGCACGGGCAGGTTGAAGGTTACGCCTTCCACCATGAAGTCTGATCCATCCGGACGCAGGGAAACGTCCCGCGCCCAGGTTCCGGGTCGGTCGCCTTCACCTATCCCGAACACTTCGGCGTCGTCGGTCAGGGAAGCCAGATTGGCGTCCGCCCCGACCACCAGGGGGCCGCAGACGTTGTCCTTGAAGGTCTGGAACATGACCATGACCTCTTCGGGGGTCTTGTGATCGAGTCCGAGATTGAGGATGACCCCGGACCAGGGATGGTACCGGACCAGGCTGCCGTCGCTCTCGTCAGCTTCGATGACGAGGTATGATTCGGGGATGTCCGGCCCTTTTGTTCCGGACGCCCAGGCGTTGCCGATGCGACCATCGTTCACCAGCTCGGCCACGGGACCTCCGGTCAACAGGCCGGGGTCCTTGCCGCAGGCGCGCAGGATGGTGAACACCATGGCCGTGACGGTGGATTTGCCGCTGGTGCCGGACACCGCGATGGTGCGATGAGTGGCGACATACCTGGCCAGCAGCTCGGAGCGGTGCAGGATCGGGATGCCGTGTTCCCTGGCCGCGGCGATATCGGGAACGCGATTCTCGACCGCGGTGCTGACGACCACCGCCGCGCAGGTCCGTCCGGCGCAATGACCACCGGGTTCGGCGGCGTCCAGAAAGCTGCCATCCTGGGGTAGGATCCCGATTCCGAGATCCCCAAGGCTTGAGCGAATGTCCTGTCGTTCGCCGTGGTCGAAGGCCCGGTCGCTGCCGGTGGTCGGTCCTCCGGCCAGGGCGTGGAACTGGGCCAGACCGCTCATGCCGCTGCCGGCGACCCCGGCGAAGTGCAGCCAGGCGCCCGGGTCGGTGCGAATATCCTCTTTGTCAGATGATGACAACCGGATCCTCCTCTTCCACCAGGTCGAACAGTTTTACGATGTCGATGTTGGTCATCCGCACGCAACCCCCTGATTCGGGCGAACCGATCGCCGCTTCGTGATTGGTGCCGTGGATGTAGATGTATCTGGCTTGGCTGTCGATGCCCGGTCCCCGGTTGACACCCTCTTCCAGGCCGTCAAGGGTCAGGATGCGCGTCAGGATCAGGTCGCCGTCCCCCGACTCTTTACCGTCGGGTCGCCAAAGAATGTCGGTGGGTTGTCTACTCTCGAAAATCGTGCCCGGTTCGATCCCTTCCCCGATTTTTTCATGGATGTTGTGCAGTCCTGGTGGCGTACCTCCGGAATCCTGCCGGTTGTCCAGTCCCGCAGTGGAAGTGGAAACGGGCCAAATGGCGTTTATAACATTATCCTGCAACAGGATGAGACGCTGGTCAAAAACGTCGATCAGCAGCCATCGGCCGGTGAAATCGGCCTGTCGGGCCAGGATCATATCCCGTCCCTGGGCGATCAACCGGATCAGGTTTTCGCCAGGTGGGATTTTGTGGGACGGGCTCATGGGGCTTCCTTGCCAACAAGGTGGTTTCTGACCAACTTAACCGTTAAAGAATTATCGACCAAAACCGGGGGATTTCCAATGTATGATATCGAGGGGTCTCTGGACAAACAGATCCTAGCGACCATGAACAACAAGCCGGCGGTGGTCTTCACCGAACCCACCGACCCGCGCATCATAGAGGCGGCCTGCTACCTGCCCCGCTTCATCCGGCCGGTGTTCCTTGCGTCGGAGCAGGCGGTCAAGGATGTCATCCACCGCGAGCTCGGTCACATGGATTCAACCCGCATCGAATTCGCTCTTTCCGAAAGCGCGTTTGTCGATCCCGAGGAACGGACCGATCTCCAGGAGGATTTCGCCAAGGCCTGTGTCGAACTTCCCCGGGGCATTCGGCGCTGTGATGAATTCGACGAAGCCATCCAGTTGATGAAGGAGCCGGCCCGTTTCGGCATCATGGCCGTCAGGCAGGGACATGCCGATATCGTGGTCGGCGGCATCACCCATGAACCCCGCAATTATTTCCGGCCCATGACCCGGCTGCTTGCCAAACAGGAGGTGCTCTGCGAAGCGGGTGTCATCGTGCTGCCGGACAGCCACCCCGCGGACATCTTTCCGCACAACATCCTGGTCGTGGGGGATGTGGGTTCGAACGCCACCATGAACCCCGATGTCCTGGCGAACATAGCCGTCGGCACCTGCGCCGTGGCCCGCGACCTGTTTCCCGAAGCGGTGCTGCCGACCATCAACGGGGCCATGGTTTCCTATTCCAACAAGGGTTCGGATGAAGGTCCGAGCCCCGACCTGGTGCGCCGGGCCAGCGCCCTGGTGCCGGAAGTCCTGGCCGAACGTATCAAGAAGGGTGAGCGTTACAGTACGATCAACATCGAGGGAGAGGTCAAGATCAGTGTGGCGATTTCCCGCCGCAGCGCCCAACTGTACCGCAAGGGCCAGGAACAAGCCTTCGTGGGCGGCACCAATGTTCTGATCGTGCCCAACCTGGACACCGGCAACCTGCTGTTTCATCTCTACGCGACGCGATACCCCGACGCCAAGAAATTCAGCGTTATGTTCGGGATCCGTTTTCAGGGCGTGGACCTGCCCATGGACAGCACCGCTGAAGATGCCGTTCTGGGCGTCAAGGCCTGCGTTCTGCGTATGCACCGTTTCAAACACTGGTCACGGACTCCCAAGGACACTTTTTTCCCTCGCTATCGGATCCTGGCCATCAATCCGGGTTCGACTTCGACCAAAATCGCCGTGTATGAGGGACAGCTGGAGAGGTTTTCCAAGGAAATCCAGCATTCGACCGCGGAATTGGAACCCTTCGAAGGAAAACGCGTGGTCGAGCAGTACGGCATGCGCAAGGATGTGATCCTCGCCGCCCTGAATGATCACGGGATGACCGTGGACGACCTGGATGCCGTTTCCGGACGCGGGGGTATTCTGCAGCCGATTCCCCACGGCACCTACTCGGTGAACGACCGCATGCGGGAGGATCTTCTCAGCGCCACCGGCAGCGATCACGCCTCGAACCTGGGCGCCCTGATCGCCCGCGAACTGGTGGGCGACTCCGGCAAGTCAGCGTTCATCGTCGATCCCGTGGTGGTGGACGAGACTCCCGCCCGGGTCAAGGTCACCGGCATGAAGGCGCTGCGCCGCCAGGTGATTTCCCACGCCCTGAACCAGATCTCCACCGCCCGGCGCTACGCCGAGGAGAACGAGACCTTCTACGAGTACCTGAACCTGATCGTCTGCCACATGGGCGGCGGCATCACGATCGGCGCCCACGCCAAGGGTCGTTACATCGATGTGAACAACGGTCTGGACGGCGAAGGTCCTTTCAGTCCCCAACGCTCGGGATCCGAGCCCACCGGACAATTGATCAGGCTGTGTTTCAGCGGCAAGTACACGCTGGAGGAACTGCTCAAGCTGAACAAGGGCAGGGGAGGTCTGATCGACCTGCTGGGCACATCGGATTTCCGGGAAGTCGAACGAAGGGTCAAAGAAGGCGACGAGGAAGCCTGCGAAGTCTACGAAGCGATGATCTACCAGATCTGCAAGAATATCAGCGCGCTATTGCCGGCCTTTGACGGAAATCCTGTGGATCAGGTCCTGTTGACCGGCGGCCTGGCGCGCAGCGAGATGGTGGTCGCGGACATCACCGCCGGCCTGAAGGCAATCGGCTGCGGAGTGACCGCCTACCCGGGGGAAAATGAAATGCGCGCCCTGATCAAGGGGGCCCTGCGGGTGCTCAACGGCAAGGAAGAAGCCCACACCTACGATCCATCACCAACGGCATAAAGCAGGGGATAGT
>JAGLCY010000199.1 GCA_023270185.1 Candidatus Krumholzibacteriia bacterium
CGACCAGGTCTCCGGCGACCGCGCCACCCTGATCGGTCGCGCCGTTCTTCCCGCCGACACTTTCCAACCGGGGACCCCGCCGGTGGGCCGCGAACTCGGCTCCGAGATCAATGGCCGCGAACTTCCCTTTGGCGGTACGCCCGTTCAGGGCTTCAGTTCGCTGATCCCGCGGGATGGCGGCCAATATGTGGCCCTGCAGGACAACGGATTCGGCACCATGGCCAATAGCCCCGACTATCCCCTGGGTTGGTTCCATCTGCATCTGGAACTGGACGATCCCAAGCCCGATGGCGGGCCGATCGAGGTTCTGGAATACATTACCTGGTCCGATCCCCTGGGCATAATCCCCTTCGCGATCACCCTGGGCGACAGCACCGGGCGTCCGCTTACCGGTTCGGACTTCGACCCCGAATCTTTCGTGCGCATGAATGACGGTTCGTTCTGGGTGGGTGAGGAATTCGGACCTTCGCTGGTGCATGTCGGGCCGGACGGCGTCATCCTCGAAAAGCCGCTGCCGATTCCCGTGGTCCCGCCACTGCGTGGTTATTCCCGTGGTTCACCAGTGCTTCGTACGCCCGATCATGCGGACCTGCGTTTTCTGCGCAAGGAACAAACACGCCTGGACCTGGCCAATCTGCCGCGCAGCGGGGGCATCGAGGGACTGGCCCGCAACACCGCGGGCAGCCTGCTTTACGCCGCGGTGGAAAAGCCCATGAACGACGACCCCGAACGCACGCGGCGCGTCATCCTGGAATTCGATCCCGGGCGCCACGGCTTCACGGGGAACTACTGGTTCTACCGCGCGGACGATGAAGGTATCTCCCTGGCTTCACTCGAAGCCTTCAACGACCGGGTATTCCTGGTTCTCGAACGCGATGGTGGTGAAGGGCCGGCGGCACGGATCAAGCGTGTCTATCGCATCGACCTGGGTGATCTCGACAAAGGCGGGGACCTGAGCAAGACCCTGGTCTGTGACCTGATGGGCATTGACGATTCCCGCGGTCTCACCCGTGAAGAAAATGGCTCCATCGGGTTGGGTCCACAATACTCCTTCCCTTATGTCACGCCCGAGTGTCTGGTCATCATCGACGACCGAACCCTGCTTGTGGCCAACGACAACAACTATCCCATGAGCGTCGGCCGCCGACCGCCCGACACTCCCGACGACAACGAATTCATCCTGCTGCGCCTGCCCCGGTCGCTGGCCGACAGCGACTGACCGACCGTGGAGACGCGCGCCCGCAACCATCTGTTGTTGTCCCTGCTTTTGTTCTCGGCCGCCGTGCGAATGGTTTTCTTTTTCCAGCTTCGCGACACGGACCTGGCGACCGTTCCCCTGCTCGACAGTGAAACCTATCACGACTGGGCCGCTCGACTGGTCGCCGGCGACTGGGGATGGAACGAGACCTACTGGATGGGCCCGCTCTACCCCCACTTTCTGGCCCTGATCTATCTGGGATCAAAAGTCGGCAGCCAGGCTGTTCTGCTTATCCAGTTGGGAATGTCACTGCTGAACATATGGTTGGTGTTCCGGTTCGTCCGGAATCTCATCCCGCAAGAGAAGGACTGGATCCCTCTGCTGGCCACGGCCCTGTTCGCGTTCTACGGCGCGCCGGTTTTCTACGCCGGCAACCTGCTGATGGCCACCCTGGTCACGACCCTGTACCTGTTGATGGGATTACAAACCATCCGGGCGGTGCGCGATCCATCAATCAGGAACTGGTTGATCCTCGGCCTGGTGGTCGGCCTGACTGGCCTGGCCCGGGGCAACGTTCTGCTTCTGTTGGTTACTTTACCGGTGCTGCTGTGGAAGGCCGCGCCCGGTCCGTTGCCCCGCTGGAAAAATATTGCGGCACTGATCCTCGGCGGCGTGCTGATGCTGGCGCCCGTGACACTGCGCAACCTGATCGTCGCCCATGATTTCGTTTTGTTGACCAGCAACGGAGGCGTGAACCTGCTGATCGGTCAGCAACACGACTACAAGGGCATCTTCGCGCCGGTGATGGAAGAGGCCCAGGCCGAATTCGATCCCTCCATGGAAACCACTCTTGAGCGCGAACTGGGCCGTGACCTCAAGGGGTCGGAGGTTTCGCGCGTCCTCACCCGGAGAGCCTGGCGAATGTTCCGCGACAACCTGGGCGCCATGCCGTTGCACTACGCGCGCAAGGCCTACCGGTTCTGGAACGGGTACGAGCTGCCGCAGATAGTCAGTTACGACTACTGGAAGACGCAGTTTTCCGCCCTGTGGGTGCTGCCGGTGCCGTTTGTGTTGCTGTCGGCGCTGGGGTTGCTGGGGTTCCGGTTCCTGCCGACACCGGCCCGCTGGATCATGCTCGTCTTGATCGGTTCCTATTTCCTGAGCCTGTTGCCGTTTTTTCCCACCTCGCGCTACCGACAGCCCATCGCGCCGCTGCTGGCGATCAACGCCGCGGTTTTTGTCCTGGCCGTGATCAGGGGCCGAGTCAACCGCTGGATCTGGCTGCCGGTTGCCGCCGTGGTGATCCTGGCGTTGTTGCCCCGCTGGGCTTCCCTCGATCGGGACGAAATCTATTGGCAGGTGCACTTGCACGAAGCAGCGCGGGCCGGCAAGCGTGGCGATCTGGCCAAAACCCTGGCCAAGGGCAGGCAGGCCGAAGAGGTCCGGCCGGGACTGGCCGACACGCCCTTCCATCTTTCGCTCTATCTGGAGGACTTCGGCGCCCACAATGAGGCTGTGACCGCCCTTGAGTTGGCCCGGGCCCGCTATCCCGAAAGCCGTTTGATCCCTTACCGCATCGGCCGAAACCACGAACAGATGGAACAGTACAACGAGGCTCTGGCCGCCTACGAACGAGCTTCGTTCCTGGATCCCGACTGGGCCTATCCTTACCTGCGGGGCGGCCTGGTGATGAACTTCCAGGGTCGAACCGCCCGGGCCCTTGACCTTATGGAAAAAGCCCACGAGCGTAGTCCGGGGAGTTTCCAGGTGCGGTCCAACCTGGCTTCGCTTTACGCCGAGAACGGTCGGCCGGAACAGGCGGTGGCCATCCTGGCCGATCTGACCCGGGATTATCCCTTGTACGTGAATGGCTGGTTCAATCTGGCTCTTGCCAACCACCAGGCCG
>JAGLCY010000002.1 GCA_023270185.1 Candidatus Krumholzibacteriia bacterium
ATCTCCCCTTCGAGATCCTTGCTGACCAGGGTCAACCACTGGGTTTCGCCCTGGCCTCCAACGGGCATCACCAGTCGCCCGCCGGGCTTGAGCTGTTCGATCAGGGGCACCGGGATTTCGTTCGCCGCCGCGGTGACCATGATTCCGTCGAAGGGAGCGTTTTCAGGCAGACCCAGGTAGCCGTCTCCGGTGTGCACGACTACATTCTTGTAACCCAGATTTGCCAGCCTCTTGCGGGCGGTCCGCGCCAGTTCGGAAACGATCTCGATCGTGAAGACCCGGCCGCGGGTGACCACCTCGCTGAGGACGGCGGCCTGGTAGCCCGATCCGGTTCCCACTTCGAGAACGTTATCCTCGGGGCCGAGAGCGAGCAGATCGGTCATCAGCGCGACGATGGTGGGTTGGCTGATGGTCTGGCCGTGGCCGATGGGCAGTGGGTGGTTCGCGTAGGCGTTCCCTCTCAGCTCCTCCGGCACGAATTCATGGCGTGGGACTGTTGCCATGGCCAGGGCGACGGGTTCGGAAAGATGGTCACGTCCCAGAACCTGTTTGTTGCGGGCCACGTCCACGTGGATGGAGCGCATCATGGCCTGGTGAGGACCAGACCAGTCCTCGTCGCCCGAACCAATGGAATTGCCACCCATTGAAGCCATCATCAGACCGACAACGATTTGTAACCAAATGATCATGATCACCCCGACCAACTGGAGGTTAGTCGAGGTTCAGCCGCGCCGCAAGGAGGTCGCGATATTATGAAAATCAAATTTACCATCTTCGCCATGATCATACTGGTGGGGATTATCGGAAGGATAGATACCGTGACCGCAGGGAATAACGAAGAAATCGCCACATTGGCCGGGGGATGTTTCTGGTGCCTGGAGGCCGTCTTCGAGGAATTGCAGGGGGTTTCCGAGGTCGAATCCGGTTTCGCCGGGGGCAGGTTCGATGCGAGCTACCAGGAAGTCTGCTCCGGAGAAACGGGCCACGCCGAAGTCGTGCAGATCACCTTTGATCCCGCTGTCATTTCCTACGCTGAAATCCTGGCGGTGTTTTTCTCGGTGCATGATCCCACGACCCTGAATCGCCAGGGCGCCGACGTGGGTACCCAGTACCGGTCCGCGGTTTATTATCACGATGACAGCCAGAAAGCCATCGCCGAGAAGGCGATCACGACATTGACGAAGGAAAAGATCTGGCCGAACCCGGTGGTGACGGAAATCGCGCCCTACGACAAGTTCTTCATCGCGGAGGACGGCCACCAGGATTACTACAAAAACAACAGGAACCAGGGCTACTGTCAGGTGGTGATCAATCCCAAGCTGGCCAAGTTCCGCAAGGAATTCGCCGACAGGCTGAAGGACTGACACTGGCCCGGTATTATTGCACGGGCACTTCGGTGATCGCCGGTCGGAAGCCTATGTTGATGCCCCGGTATTCGGGGGTGGCCATCATTCGGCCGGCCGAGCGGCACAGGGTGGAGGAGAGCAGCCAGCGACCGCTCCGAACGACCCGGTTTTCGCCTTCATCCGGTCCGACAGGATCGATGACGTAGATGATTTCATCGGGATTGTCCGGGTCCGGTTCGGGCACCTCATACTTGCCGTAGTAATCGTTGCACCATTCCCACACATTGCCGTGCATGTCGAACAGGCCCCAGGAATTGGCGGCTTTAGTCCCCACATCGTGCGATGACCCGCCGGCGTTGCCACAGAACCAGGCGGTGCCGTCCAGGACCGGTTCGGCACAACTGCCGGTTTCGATGGCGCCACTCGAGAAAGCGGTCCGAGTTCCGGCGCGGCAGGCGTATTCCCATTCCGCCTCGGTAGGCAGGCGGTAACCCGTGGAATTGTAGACGTCGCCTCCGTTGATGGTCCAGTTGTCGTGATCATAGGACCGCACCAATTCTTCCTTCAGGCTAAGCCAGTCGCAGAAGGAGGCGGCTCCGTACCAGGTCACCTCGATCAGGGGACGGGCGGCGTCTTCGGGTTTCTTCAGGCGCAGGGTTCCTTCCTGCACGTCGATCGGCGTGTCGGGGAAGTCGAAGTTGATCAATTCGACCGTGGATCCGTCCAGGGCGTCGAGCATGGAATTCTCGGTTGTCGTGGCATGGCCCTGGGAAATGGCCCAGTTGCCGAGTTCGACGAATTCCTGGTTTGTGATCTCGGTCTTTCCCAGATAGAAATTATTGCCCAGACCAACGTGGTGCCGATCTTCATCCGGCTCATGGCCGATTTCCGCGCGGACCTTGGTGGTGTCGGGTGGATCTCCCGGAGTGATGATGAGCCTGGATCCGTCTTCGCTGCCCATGATAAAGGCGCCGGTGGAGAGAAGAGCGAAGTTCGTGCCGGGAGCCTTGTCCAGGTATTCCCCGCGCAGGACCAGGGTCTTGTTCGCCAGCAAAGTGCGCTTCGCGGGCATGGGCGCGGTCCATTCCTTGACCGCGGTCCAGATGATCGTGTACTGGCCGGCCGGCATGCTGTGCAGGACCACGTCCGTATCGCCGTGACGGAAGGAATCGCCGGGCCCATAGAGGTGCCAGCCGGCCGAGATATTCTCGGTAGGCGTAATTATTTCGATGGTTCCTAAGGTCGCTTCGGGTGTGGCCGGGTCATCGTTGCTGCAACCGAATAAGGTAACAAGCGCGACCAGCATCAAAGTCATCGTTACAATCGTGCTCAAAGGACCCCT
>JAGLCY010000020.1 GCA_023270185.1 Candidatus Krumholzibacteriia bacterium
ACCAGGGACGCGGCCAGATACTGGACGATCATCAGACCCGATTCAAGGCCCGGATCAGCGGCCAGGAATCGAGGCAGGCGCCCTCCGTTGCCACCCAGCAGCAGATTGATGCGTCGTTCAGCGATGTTGGCGATTTCGCTGACGGCCTGATAGAGGAAATCAAGCTGGTGCGCCAGGGGTTGACCGTGGAAATGACCCCCGGTGACAACCAATTCCTCATCGGGCAGCAGCACGGGATTATCGGTAACAGCATGGGCCTCGCGCAGAAAAACCTGGGTGGCGGAGCGCACCACGCCCAGGCTGGCGCCCAGAACCTGGGGACTGCAGCGCACTGAGTATGGATCCTGCACGCGGGCACAGTCATGGTGGGCCGTCAGGATTTCACTGCCGGACAAAAGGGCCCGGAAACAGGCCGCGACATCCTCGATTTCGGGATGCGGTCGAAGGCGGTGGTAAGCTTCACCGAAAGGAAGGGCGCTCCCTTCCAGGGCTTCCAGGGAAAGAGCGGCCGCCAGGGTCGCCCGACCAATAAGGTTGAAGGCCCGCGCCACCGCAACCAGTCCGATGCTGTTCATCATCTGGGTTCCGTTGATCAGGGCCAGACCTTCCTTGGCTTCCAACTCCAGGGGAGCGCGCCCCATGGAAGCGAGCACTGGCCCGGCCTCGATGCGTTCACCTCCGGGGTCCAGCAGGTGGCCTTCACCCATCAGGACCAGGGCCAGGTGGGAAAGAGGCGCAAGGTCGCCCGAGGCTCCGACCGATCCCCGCGAGGGAATCCAGGGATGGAGGCCGGCTTCCAGAAGCCAGAGCAATTGCTCCACTACCTCGACGCGAGCGCCTGAATACCCATGGGACAGACTCATCGCCCGCAGGAGGATCATCCCCCGGACTTCTTCCCTGCTCAGGGTTTCCCCCCACCCCACGGCGTGGCTGCGAACCAGGTTCTTCTGCAACTGGACCTGGTCCGAGGGAGGAATGACCGTGTCGGCAAGGCGACCGAAACCGGTGTTCACTCCATAGATTCTCCGGTTCGAAACAGCCAGCCGGCAGCGAAAATCATTGCATCGGTCGATGCGACCTCGGGCTTTGTCCCCCAGATGAACTTCCGACCGACCACGGCAGACCGCAATGAACGTGGTCAGGTCGAGATCCTGCTCCCCGATGGTGAATTTCGCTTTCCCACTGGAATTCACTTTAGACTCCCGCATCCCGGAATCCGGGATCAACGTTTAAAAAAATCCTCCACCCGATCCAGCAAATCGGCTGTATCCCCGAAAGTGACCGGCATGACCGGCAACGCGCTCAGAAACGTAGCTCCGTAATTTTTGGTGTGCAACCGGTTGTCCAGGATGATCACGACTCCCCGATCCCCTGTGCGCCGGATCAGCCGCCCGAATCCCTGCCGAAGTCTTAATACCGCGTCCCGCACCATGAATGAGGTAAAGGGATTATCACCCGCGGCGGCCACTTTTTCGCACCTGGCTTCCACCCAAGGATCGCTCGGCACCAGAAAAGGCAGCTTGGTCACGACGAGAATTTCCAGATCCTGGCCCGGGAAATCCACTCCTTCCCAGAAGGTGGATGTGCCCAGAAGCACCGCGCGGGCGTGGAGCCGGAACCTGTTCAAAAGGGTGCCCGTCGCGGAACGCGGATTCTGTGTCAGAAGAACCGGGAGGTCGCCGCCGCCGGGCGCGGCATCTTCCCTCAAACCGGCCTGGTGCATGATATCAGCCGCCTGCCGGATCAGCCGGTAGGACGTAAACAGGCCCATGGTTTTGCGTGGCACGCCCAAGGCAAGATCCCGCATCACTTCGCCGACCGCCTGTCCGAATTGGGAAGCGCCGGGATCCGGGAAATGGGACGGAGACAAAACCAGGGTCTGCTTGTGATAATCGAAAGGAGATGGGGTCGTGCTGGTCAAAGTGGGTGGCCGACGTCTGGTAAGTCCAAGCTCCTGGAGCAGGTGGCTGAAATCCTCTCCCACGGCCAGGGTGGCGCTGGTCATGATCGGTCGGCAATCGGCGTCAAACCAGTGTTCCCGCAACACCTCTCCGGATTCGAGCAGGGTGGCGCCGATGCGCCTCAAACCCCGGTTTGCGGCGGGTTCGATCCAGGTCACCCAGTCCTCGTCGGCATCCACCATGAGAAAGTGCACGTCCTGCTGCAGGCTGCCCAACAACTGGCCGGCCTGAGCCAGCTGGGCCAGGTCGTCCTCGAGACCCGAAGACAAATCATCCAGGACCGAAGCATGCCCCGCCAGCCGCGCAAAGGCCCCCGAAGCATCGGCCAGATCTTCCAGCAGCGCCATTGTCCGGGATCGGATGGAACCGAAGGCTTCATCCTTGTCCCGAACCCGGACGCGTCCACGGTCCCGAGTGCCCGGCGGGCTGGCCTCGTCGACCAGGGCGCCCAGGGCACGCCACCAAACCTCGAAAGCCTTGGCGACTCGCCTGATGGCACCCCCGAAATCCTCGCAGGACGAGGCAGCCTTTTTTCCCTCCGGACCAAACATGGACAACCGACCTGCCGCCAGGGCGACTCTCTCCGGAAGCGAACCCTCTGCCTGGATCGATCCCACCAGGTCTTCCAACTCCCGCAACCGCCATTTTCCACAAGCCACCGAATAGGCATCCAGGGTCACCGCGGGCAGACGGTGGGCTTCATCCACAACCAGGTAATCCATCTCTCCCAACAGGGTGTTGCCGGCCTGCCGGTCCGCCAACAGAAGGGAATGATTGACCACCAGGACATCCGCTTCGCGCGCCTTGCGCCGGGCGTTCTGGACAAAACACCGATCCTTTTCGTAACACTGGCCCGGCAGACAAAGATCGGCCCCGTCGAACAGGGGACCCAGTTCACTGGCCAGAAGCGGATGCCCGGCCAGCTCATCCCGCATACCGTCTTTCGTGGCGGCCAGCCACAGCCGGAACGCGGCCGCCTGCAATGCCCCGGCAAGGTCTTCCACCGGACGGGATAAAAACGATTGGCGCTGACGGAGACAGAGGTAATTGCGCCGACCCATGAGCAGGGTGAATTTTCGGCCGTCCAGCAACGGCGCCATCCGGGGAAGATCCTGATCCATGATCTGTGACTGAAGGGCCCTGGTATGGGTCGACACCACCCCGCGTGTTCCATGACGAACGACCAGGGCCACCAGTGGAACCAGATAGGCCAGAGTCTTGCCAACGCCGGTACCAGCTTCGATCAACAGGGGTTGACGGTCGATCAGGGCTTGGGAAACTTCACGACCCATTTGCGCCTGTTCGGACCGGGGAGCAAAATCCTGACCGTAAAGACTTCCCAAACCTTCGTGTGAACCCAACCAGGAATAGACGGCCTCGGGATCGGGCCCCAGTGGAAGCGGATTGAAGGCGGGAGCTGTCGGCTCCGATGCTTCAGCGTCTGAATCCAGACCGGCAGAAGCCACCACCGCGTCATCCAGCAAATCCAGGAAAGACGCCAGGTCAAGGGTGTATCCACTCACCAGCGCTCGACAGGATTCCCGCAGGAGAGGATCCAGACTCCGGTACCAACCCAGCCTGAGACGGAAACGGCGGGCCGAAGCGCGCAGGGAGGCCTCCACCTGGACCCTTTCGGAGGTGAACTCTTCAGCCACCGGAGCGGCCGCCAGGGGATCCAACCAGGACCACAGCCATCCTTCGGGAACCACCAGGGCGTCCCCGGCCAGAGCCCGGCCTTCGGTTACGGCATCGGAAACCAGGACGGCGCCCGGGGTTTCAACGGGAACGATGTCCGGGCCCTTGAGGTCCAGAATGCGGTCACCGGTCAACAGGTCGATGGCCAACCAGGCCGTCCGGCCGGGACGCGGCCATTCCCGCACCAGCAGCAGGTCCCGATCAATCGTCATCTTCAGTCGCCGTTTCCCCGGCTTCGGCCAGCAGTTCCCGGAATTTCTCTTCGTCGAGTATCTCGATCTCCAATTTCTCGGCTTTGGCCAATTTGCTGCCGGACTTTTCTCCGGCCACCAGGGCGTCGGTTCGCTTGCTTATGCTCCCTGTCACCTTGCCGCCCAGCCTTTCGATGGCCGCCTTGGCATCGGCCCGTTTCATGTTCTGCAGGGTTCCGGTCAGGACAAAAACTTTACCCGCGAACCAGGTCTCACCTGTGAGATCGCGCTCCGGTGGAGGCAGCAATTCCTCGGTCAGGAAGAAGCCGGTCTGTCTCAGGTCATCCACCAATTTCGCGCCCTTTTGCGAGGCCAGGAATGACACAACAGTCTCTCCCACGATCGGCCCGATGTCCGGCAGATCCGCCAGGTCCTCGACCTCCGCCTGAATCAGGAGTTCGATGTTGGGGTAGTGACGCGCCAGAGTCAGGGCGGTGGTGACACCCACCTGGGGAATGCCCAGCGCGAAGATCTTGGCGGACCAGGGACGCACCTTGGCCCGGTTCATTCCCGCCAACAGCCGGTCAGCCGATTTTTCACCCCAACCCGGGAGTGCCGCCAAGACGGAACGCTGGAGCTCGAACAGGTCGGCCGGGCCGGAAATCAGCCCCAGTTCCAGAAAGAGGTCGATGGATCGGCCACCCAGGCCCTCGATGTCACAGGCGTTTCTCGAGGCGAAATGACGCAGCCTTCCCGCGACCACGGCCGGGCACAGCGGATTGAGACAGCGCAAGGCCACTTCACCCTCCTGCTGACCCGTGGCGCCACCACAAACAGGACACACCTCTGGCGCCGGCAAGGGGGTTTCCTCACCAGTCCGCTGCTCGGTCAGGACCCGCAGGACTTTGGGGATGATGTCGCCGCCCTTGACCACAACCACCTGGTCCCCGACGCGGATGTCCTTCCTTTCCATCTCTGCCCAGTTGTGAAGCGTCGCCCTGCTGACCTTCGTGCCGGCCAATTCCACCGGGTCCAATTCCGCGACGGGCGTGATGACGCCCGTGCGACCAACTTGCAAAGTGATTTCCCGAAGGTAGGTGACGGCCTCTTCCGCGGCGAATTTGAACGCCAGACCCCAGCGGGGCGCCTTGGCTGTGGACCCCAACCGCACCTGAGACGCATGGTCGGAAACCTTGATGACCGCCCCGTCTATCTGATAGTCCAAGCCAGCACGCTCACCTTCGAGCTCCTCCAGATTTGTCTCAATTTCAATGAGTTGCGAAGCTTTCTTAAGAAACGGATTTACCGGAAGCCCAAGGGCGCCCAACGCCTTCATCTCGGCGAAATGGTCTTCAAAAAACGGTAATCCCTCCCGAGTTTGCAGGTCTTCCGGATCAAGAGGAAACAACTGATAGAAGAATACCGACAGACCCCGACGACGGACTTCATTGGAATCCAGGGTCTTCAGGGTGCCCGCGGTCGCGTTCCGTGGATTGGCCAGGACGTCCAGACCGGCGGCCTCCCGTTCGCCGTTCAAAGCCCGGAAGCGGGAAAGCGTAAGGAAGGCCTCCCCCCGTGCCTCGAACATGCGAACCCCGGCCTCAGGAAAAGCATCCTGCCAATCAGGCCCCAATTCCAGGGGAATGTCACCGATGGTACGGGCATTGCCGGTGACGTCATCTCCCTGTCGGCCATCGCCCCGTGTCAGACCGACGAAAAGTTTGCCGTCCAAATAGCGAACAGCCAGGGCCACGCCGTCCATTTTAGGTTCAAGGGAATAGACGGGATCCCCGCTTTCACCGGTCCGACCCAGTTCCTTGCGCACCCTCTGGTCGAAAGCCTCCACTTCCGACAATTCGTAGCTGTTCTGCAGACTGAGCATGGGCCGGCTATGGGCAACGCTGGGGAAATTGGCGTCGCGGTCGCTGCCCACCTCGCCGGTGGGGCTGTCTGCGACGGCAAGATCGGGATACCGGGATTCAAGATCCCGAAGCTCCCTTTCCAACGCGTCATATCCACCGTCACTGATTACCGGGGCGGCCTTCTTATAATACAGCTCGTTATGACGGGTGATTTCGGCCCGCAGACGGGCGATCTCTTTGGCGGCGGATTCGCGGTCCATGACGCTCCGGATTGGAAGGACCCGCCGGGCTCAGAAGGATTCCAGCAGGGTGACGTGCAATTTGGCTTGATCGAAGTCCACTGTGCCGGGGAATCCAATGGCCAGGGAGATGTCCCCGGCAGGAGTCGTGGCCAACAGGCCCAGCCCATAACCCCGGGGCCAGTCCCGGATTCGCAACTGCCCGGCCGGGTCGATGGCCAGTGGATCAAGGGTCCAGAATTCAAAATACCCCAGGTCATAGAAGGTGTAAAGACGGGACCCGCCGGGTCGACCGATTCGCGCCTCCACGCTGCCCCATGCAGTCAGGGAACCGTGGAATTCACCTTCCTGGTAGCCCCGCAGCGAGTTCGCTCCCCCAAAGCGGAACTGTTCCGACAGAGGCACAATCTTTTCACCGCCCGTCAATTGCCTCCAGGACGCACGTCCGGCGAGGCTGAAAGTCCGGCCGATCCACCATTCCCCGGCAGAATCGACCTCGAAGATACGCTGGGTGACTGACTCGGCCAATTGGGCGGTCGAAGGCGCATCGCTTCCATCATTCGGCCTCAGGGTCGCGGAACGCCTGGCCGTTTCGATGGCGAACAGGCCTTCCCACCCGCTGCGTGTCCGGTCTCCCCTGTGGTGCAGAAGCGCTCCCCGCCCACGGATCCGGCTGGTTCGTTCCAGGTTGCCCAGTGGATAGGTCGCACGGTCCCAACCCACACCCAGTTCCAGGCCCCAGAGAGCAACGACCGGCAGACGCCAGTAGTTTTCCAGGCGGAAGCGTGTGTAGGAGTCCTTCTCGACCTCGTTGTCCAGACTCAGTCCCATATCAAGGGGTGTGCCGAAGGCCAGGGGTTCCAGATACGCGAAGCCGAAACGGGACCGCTGGTTGCCATCGTCCCTCCAGCCTACCTGCAGGCTGCGACCGGTGCCCGCCATATTGGGCAAGCGAAGATCCACTTCGCCGCTGACGCGGCTCCCGGATCCATCCTCACGCTTGCTCAAGCCCAGAATAACCTGAAGACGGTTGACCTTGCGCCGCGCCACAACCGGCCAGTGAATGCCCACCGTGTCCATGGCGGAAGTCAGGTAGACCTGCGGTTCGCCAACCGTGGTGTACAGGTCCCTTGCCAGAAGCCTCTGCCGTGCCCTGTCCAGATCCGAATGCCGAAACAATTGACCCGGGCGGAGTCCCGCCGTACGCGCGAGGAAGCGGGCCGCTCTTTCTTCGCTCAGATCACTGGTCACCGGACCGACGTAAGCCAAGTTGGCCGGCAGAAGCATGGCACTGATATTTATCGTATGGTCCGCGGAATTCAGCGCGACATCCCGAGTCACCCAACGTGGGAAGGGATACCCGGCTTCTCCCGTTCCGACGAGAACCATATCTATCCCCCGGCTCCATTCCTCCCGCTGGAACCGCTCACCCGCCCTGGGAAGCCACGTGGACAGAAGGTGGCTTCGTCCCGGGAAGTCATCTCCCCCGATTTCCATGCTTCCTATGGTCCATGCGGGGCCAGGCCGGACCTGAACCGAGTCTCCACTCAACGTCACCAATGCGGCCAAGTATCCCCTATCCATCCAACGATCGCGCAACATGGCGGTCACGGACCTGACCACCGGCATCGTATCGCCACTGGCCGCCGCCGCCGCCCCGACCAGACTCTTGACCCTGCGCGCCTCTTCCGGATCCATCGCGATGCCAAGGGACGAGGCCGAATCCGGAAAATCCGGGACCAGGAACCTACTCGCCGCGGGTAATGCCTGAAACCAACGCTTATCCTTGTCCAGCCATTCCTGTTCCTGCCCGGCGGGCCGCCAATCGGCTGAAAAAACAACCACCTGCTCCGCAGCCACGATCGAGACCGACCCCGCCAGAAGAAGCGTCAGCAGGATGCCCATGAATAACCGACCCGATAGACACGCCGCACCGGACCTCCTCCAATCAGAAACGGGCCGTTGTTTCCAGACGAACATCATGCTGCCACCTCCCATCTGTCTTCTTGCGGGTGAACCAGCTCGCCGAAACGGCAAGGAACTCAGTGGGGTCCCAGGCCAGGCGCAGGGAGGATTCGACATTACGACCGGGAAAGGAAAAGAACCAGGGCCGCAGGGACCCGGGCGGCTCTTCACTCTTCACATCGGAGACCCTTAGTTCGGCCTGCAGCGTCCAGGAGCGTCGGAACCGGCTGCGAACATTGGGACGAAGCGCGTACTCCTGCTGGCTGACGCCCGACACCTCGTCACTTCTGGTGATGAATTCACCCTGCAGACCAAGTCTCAGGTTTGTGGTGGGATTGTAGCTGTATCCGGTTTCGTAGCGCCTGGTCAGTGTCACGAAACTGCCGCGGGCGCTTGCCACCCCTTCCTCGGTAAGACGGCGTTCATCCTTTCGGGCCCAGCGCAGGTTGACGGACGACCTCCGGGACAGATTGAGGTTCGCGGTTACCTGCCAGTTGCGATTGATACGGTCCTCCGGGTGGTCCGCGAACTGACGGTCGAGAGTTTGACGAAAATCGAATTTTCCACGCAGATCGAAAGTTCGCACATTCTGCAGGAAGGTCAGTTCGTGGGTGTAGGACAAATCACCGAGAATGGTGGTGGCGGGATCGAACAAAACCGAGGGATCGAGTCCCAGCAACCCCCCGAAGTCATCGGTTGTGCTGCGGCTCCCCACCGAAACCAGGGCCAGACTCGACCAGGCGCCATACCATCGTTCGGCACCCAGAAACTGGAAACCCTGCCGCCAGTTCAAATCAGCCTGGACCGCGGTAGTGGCGATCAGTTTGTCGGTCGCCGCCAGAACGACGGTGTAATCGCCCTGGCCCTTTCCCACGAATTCCCCGTCCTGGTTGTAATCCCCCTGGCCTTCACCCACGAACAGGATCTGCCGGTCCAGGACCGGCGCCCGGCTGTTGTCCACCCGGTAACCCAGTGACCAATCACTGAACACCTTGTCCCAATCCCCCGACAGGTTGAGCCGGGCCAGACGAGTGGTCTCCTCCGGTAAACCGGGCTGAACAATTTGCCGGTAGGTTCCTTCGCCCACCAGCCGCATGCCCCCGAATTTCCCGGTGGTCAATCCCGCCCTGGTGGTGCGACTGTCACGCTTCAGCTCCCACTGATCAGCGTAGAGGGAATCGGCCAGACCCCGCTGGAAATCCACCTGCCAATTGAGGTTCCGGCCCGGAGCCGAGGCAAGCCCGATCCCCGTTTCCTCCATCCGGAATCCAGCGGCCCGGCCACCGGTGATTTCTCCGTCATGCCATCTTCGGAAACGATAACTTGCCTTGGGAACAACCGGCCCTACCAGCCAGCTGACTTCATGCCGCCGCAGATCGCGTCTGATGTCCATCGGGTCCTGCACATCGGCGGCCTCGGCCGACTGCAGGATGTGATTCCCCTTACCACCCAGGAAATTCCAGTCCACGATTCCGGCCACCTGATCCGCCGTAATCGATGCTCCGTGCCGAAGAGAGCCGAGATTTCCCTTCATTCGCAGCCCGATTTTCGGACCACCCAGGCTCCAGGCAGCCTCCATCCCGGTCTCCCTGTCGTCCTCTTCCAGGAAACCCGGACGCCTGGCCCGATCGGCCAAACCCCAGGGATCGTAGTCGAATACCGTCTTGTTGACCTGAAAAGGCTTGAATTCAGCTTCCTTGTTTTCCCAGAAACCGGTCAGGTCGACCCTGCCCAGTGAAACACCGCCCAGGCTCAACCCACGTTCCCGCAGCCCACCGGCAATGCGCGCCGCGGTGCCCTGGTTGTCCCCGTTGTCAAGACCCGACAGCTGGTTGATATCACGGTTGCCCGCATTCCATTCCCCTGTCATAAAAACGCCCAGCGTGTCACCCACAACCGCGGTCACCGTTGCGATGCTGTGGTATTCCGGCATCGGTAACGGCCGACCGATGAGGTAACCACCCAACCCGTCCCCTTTGTGGATGAACACCTTTTGCCCGGTGGCGGACAGTTTATCGAGGTCGTAATCGCCAAGTCCCGGCCCGGCGTAGAACAGGGTGAGATCGAAATCCCCCCCGGCCGCATTGAAGACATAGATGGTTTTTGTTCCATCGAGCTGCTGGTCATAAAGACCCTGGCCGGGGACCGTGGGAGTAACTCCATCCGCGATGGCCAGAAGGGGATCGTCACCCGCACCAGCCAGGATTCTTTCGTCTTCCTCACCCAGTTCACCGGTACGCAAACGGCCGGGATCGTCCTTTTCCCGGATAACCCGCGCATGGAAATTCACGGGAGCCCCCACAACGGGCAGTTTGAAATCAGCCCCGGCACCACCTCCAAGAACGGTCCGACCGTAGGGACCTTCACCTTCTTCATATTCTATTACGATGGTCGACTCGGCCGTGATCAACCGCCGGTAGGTGAAGGTCACCGTACCGGAAACATAATCGATGACGTAATCCCGGTCCGCGCCCCTGACAAGGAGTTGTCCGTCAAGAGTCACCCTTTCGGAACCGGCGATAATAAACAGGTTTCCCGCCGCGGCGTTTCCACCCAGGTAATACGGACCCTGATTCGACTCCTGGCCCCTGACCTGCAGTGTGCGGTAAAGACCCCGCGGAGACCCGGCCAGGATCTCGGCTCGGACCGCGCCCGGATGGGCCTGGAGGGAAAAGCCCTGCAGCTTTCGCCGATAGTTTCCGAAAGTGGTTCCCCGTCGTCCGGCCACAAAATCGCCCAGCGTGGCCTCCCAGTTTTTCGCCCGCATCTCGACCAGGACCTTGTCGATGTCGCGCAATTCCTCCGTGTTCCCTTCCGGAACAACCGGCAGATTGTCGTCCGACAGGTAGGCCCGAACGGAAATGTCCTGTGTCAATTGGCCAATTATTCTCAACCGAAGGTTCTGATCGACGGTCATTTCACGCCGGGATCCCGACGACACCTGGACCGTCTTGCTTCCCGACACCTGAAGATTTCCGCTGCGCCAGACAGCAGGGTCCCCGGAGGCGTCGAACAACGGAGCGGTTTCCCCCGATTCCCGGTCTCCGGGGGCCGAACCTATGGCACGCAAATCCCGGCGGGGAGTCATCGGAACCGGCAGGAAGCGGTATTCAATCATGACCAGGGCCCGCTCAGTCTCAGCAGACTTCCCCAGGCCATCACTCGCCGGAGGCAACCACTCACGCAGAGGAATGATTATCCCCGAGCGGGCACGCACCTTGTAGTCGGAACCCTGTTTCCAAAGACGACCCTCAACGAAGATACGGACCGAGGTTGCCTCAACGAATCCATGAGCCAGTTGCAGGGGACGGGAACCGACGGGCATCAAACGGAATTCGTTTTCCGTCAGTCTGGAATCAGGTGCGGTTGGAATTGGTTCGGCCGCCAGCGAGAAGCCGAACCACAGAGGGATCAGGAAGGTCAGGAAGACCGATATCGGGATGCCGGATCTGCCCCGAGGACAGAACCGCATTACTCGTAGATGATCCGGTAGACCAGAATCGCGGAACGGGCGCGGTCGGTAACCGCCAACACGTCACCCGGGCCAACCGCCACGTCGACTGGCGCCGTGGGTGTGCCCCGCAATCCGAAATCATCCCCGATCGAAGTCAGAGGCCGAAACCGCCTGTCCAGAACGTGGATCCTGCCGTTGCCCTGGTCGGCCACGAACAGGTTGCCGTACTCGTCGGAATCGACCCCCTGGGGCAAGATGAATGGGTTGTCCACATCAAAATCGCCGCCGATGGTACCCTCGAAGAAACCCAAACGACCATAACGGCAGAGCCTGCGGTTGCCACGGTCCGTAACGACAAACCCACCGTCGGGCAGGAAGGTGATGCCGCTTGGATCGGTGAATTGATCATCCAGGGTTCCCGGCATACCGACCCTCATCTGGAGTTGGAGAAACGCGTCCAGCAGCAGGACCTGCTGCTGGGAAACGTCCGCGATCAGCATGCGTCCGTCACGGTCCAGGGAAAAAGCCGTAACTTGCGGGATATTGGAAGGATCGACCTGACGAATATCCAGCAACCGGTCAAGATAGGCACCACTCAGATCATAGCGAAAAACACTGTTGCCCCCCGAATCAAGCACCAGGATCTTGAATCCGTCGACGACCACGTCCAGCGGACGGTAGGGCCGGGAGTTCGGACTGTCGAATTCGTACCAGGTGAGCGTGCCCGGATCCAGACCGTAGACTTTGCCACGCTTCTCATCACAGAAGATCAAAGTCCCCTCCGGTCCGAAGGCACACCCGGCCAACCCCTCTATGGGGAAATAGAAGGCGTTCCGTTCATTTTCGTAGGAGAGCAGGAATTCCAGTTGGACCACCGTGGTGCCGGGGCGAGGCGGTTTCGTGGACGAGGCCGGAACGGACTCCCCACCTTGTGAAACACCGGATCCGGACCCCCCGGAACACCCCACGAACAGCGCAAGGGTCGAGGCCGCGATCAGGACCAACATCACAAAGAAAAACCGTTTGGGAAAATGCCCAATCGGATGGACCATCAGAATCTCCTGGACACGACCCAGCGCGCGCCGGGGTCCTTGAACGAAGGTAGCATTTCCAGTTCCATGTTCATGCCTAGAACTTCGGTTTCCAGAACACCGTCATCCTTGCCGGCGTTGAGTACGGCGTCAACCACCGATACCGCACGGTTGACGACCGCGAACAGGATCATGAAGTCGCGGCGGTCGTAGGCGCTGTTTCCATCGGCTCGTATCTGGGAATAACTGTCTTTGCGTTCATCGTTGACCCACTGCCACGCATCGTCACTGCCGATCAGTCCGGTCGGCGGCTCCTGGAGAGCCCGAGCTTCCCTCAGACGGGATTCGTTATATCCGTCGCTGTCCATGTGGTGTCCCACGTTCTGCCAGTAGGAATTATCGTGCTCACCACTGGTGCCCGCGTAGATTCCCGCCCACTCCTCGGCCGATTCCATTCTCGCGTCACCCTGGGAGTCGAACACGAAGTAGGCCGTCCAGATGGCTCCTTCGACTCCGATCATGATGAATCCCTTGGTATTCTGGCCATTATATAACTGTCCAGTACCGGGAATGATGGCGGAAAAAAGGCCGGCCTTGATCTTGTCCCCGGTGTGGGAAGCCCCCCCGGCCTTGACCTCTTCTTCCTGTTTGGCGGACCCGCCGCCGAATTCCTCACCCAGACCGTCCCCGCCGACCTGTTCGAAAGCCAGACCGGTCCGGGCCCCAAACACCTGATATTCATTACGCAGGAAAGACTCGTCCGTGGTCCGGGGAGTTTGTGCGAAAGCACCGGATGTCCCAATCGCCACTATCAGGACAAAAGCCGCCAAGACAGGCGTAGACACCGGCTTCATTACAAATTCCTTCAACATCGGCCTCCCGCGTTGCCCAGGGGTATGAGCATTGACTATTTTCAACAGACTTCCACCAGTTCGCTAGAATGAAACGATTGCCGTCAGGGCTCCCTTGTTAAAACCGGCGGGTTGGGCAATGACCTGAACCGTGTGGCCGGCAACTTTGAGTTCTTCGCCCGAATCGCCACCGAGCACGCCGGACAGATACGCGCTCTGCAGAACACTGAAAACCCTCAAACCGATGTTCACGTAGAGCCACCTGTCCCTGCTCTTGTAGGCGTCGTTGGAGGCGTCACGCATCTCACGATAGATATCCCGATGCCTGGAAACCCACGGGTGCTGCAGGTCGGCCCGCTCCCCGGTGGGCTCATAACCGATGTCAGGATAGGCTATGCTGGCTCTGGTATAATCATCCCAACCAAAGATGAACTGGTCCCACTTGCCCAGATTCTCGTAGTATTCCCGAAAATCATCTTCCTTGGTAACGTACAAGGGAAGATTTATCAGATCATCCACGGTGTTGAAATTGTGCTCCAACGCGAAGGCGAAATATTGATCGCCCTCTCCGCTCCGTTCCGGGTCGAAGCCGCCGTCCAGGTATCCCTCCAGGAGCATCTCATCCGAATAATGGTCGTCGGCGTAGACGATATACTCGTCCTTCAGATCCCCACCATCACCATGATACTTGACCACTTGCGTCCAGGCAAAGATGTCGGCGGCCATCATGAAATAACCGCGGGTGTATCCCATGGAGGCTTCACCAGCTCCAGGCAATATCAGGGAAAACAGGACGGGCCAGCCGCTCTTTTTCCTCTTGGAGGAAGATTGGAATTCCTGGACCTCCAGGTCGGCCCCACCGCCGCCGCCGATCTCGCCCTGTTCGAAACGCTGTCCCGTCAGAGCCAGCTCTTCCAGGCCGCCACGGTTCATAAGCCAGGACATCCGTTCCGATTCCGGAGTCTGGACCATTTCCGGAGTCTGGGCCATTACCGAACCCGCTCCCAGCAGACAGACAAGGGCCGAACCCAGGGCGAGCATTCCCAGTTTTGACTGCAAAGGCATACGATCCTCCCGCGGATAACCGACGGTCATTTTTCCACCGCCAGGGTCAAGGTCCTCGTTTCGAAACCACTGCCCGTATCGAATTCCAGACGGGCCAGATACAGGCCGCTGGCAATCCCGGGCAAAGGCAACCGGTATTCATTCACCGCGCCGGCGTCCACCGGGATATCCGCCCGGGCAACCTCTTCACCCTGAAGATTGTAGATAAACAGGCGCGCGGGACGGCTGCCCGCGCTGAAAAATCTCACCGTCACTCCGTCTCCCAGGACAGGATTCGGGTAAAGCACCACTTTGTCCATTTCCCGGGAAACCGGAGAGGCGGGGCCCAGACTCTTGGCGGAACCCTCGGAACCACGCCGGTAGGCACCACCAACGGGCCCGAGCCATTCACTTGTCCTGGATCCCTCATCCGGGGCATTCGCCAGACCGGACGCGATCACCCGCCCATTGATAAAATGACGGTCATGCGGTGGCCCGGTGTGGCCCCCGGGTGAGACAAGCCACAGAACCCTGCCGTCATCGGGCCCGCCAATGGCCAACCCTCCAGTGCGTCGCCCCGCCCAGCGCAGTGGAGTTTGAGCCAGCAACCTGCCCGTAGCGCTCAGGCCTATGAGATGCCCCCCGTCGGTATTGAAATAGATTTCGTTGACACCGTCCCCCGTACCGTCCGCAACCACAACGGGACCGGAGATGCTGGTCGAGTCCGGCAAGGGAAACAGGTCATAGAGACGGACAGGGAATCCCCGCAGGGACACCCCGTCGGGCCGGAGGGCAAAAATTCGTTTGTCCGTCGCCAACACCAGATCGTCACGCCCGTCACCATCGACATCGGCAACAGCAGGCACGGCCACCAATGGCTCGTCCACGCCGAGAATCGAACCCAGATCGGTCACCACCGATCCATCCGCCGGGATCCGCCAGGCTCCCAGTTCACCCTCGGAGTCGAACGCATGCAGTTGGTAGGTGTCCCCGGTTGCCACCACCGCGGTCAAGCTGGGGACCTCCGCCGCGACACGGGCATAGGGGAAAAATGCGGGTGCCGAAGCCAGGCCGTCCGCATCCTGAAGAACCAGATGCCATCCCTGGTCGGAAAAGACCGGAACCATGTCCGCACCACTGGAACCTGGTAGCGGTACGGCCACCTGCAAGCCGGTCGGCGGGGTAAATTTAGGACCTGTGATTTCCAGGGCATCCCCCAGAACGCCGCCCGATCCTTCGAGAAGCATCAAGGTGCTGGGAGGAATATTGCAAAGAATACGCGGGCTGTCGGTCTGCCAGACAAGCGGTGTCGGTCCCCCTCTCAGGGTCTCACCTACCTCGATCGTCCAGGTTTCCGTAGGCATGTCGTAATCCGGAAAATGTGTCAGACCTACCCGGCCGGCCATCGTGCCCCAGACCAGGTCCACTCCGTCGTCAGCCCGGGTCTGCAGGAAAGGAGATCCACTCAGCGGAGCGCCCAGAGCCTGGATGCGGCTTTCGGAGCCCCCCCACCGATCATTCCCGTCGGCCCACTGGTAAAACAAGGATGCCGGATAGAAGCCGCCGTCCCAGTCGTCGGGCGCGGCGTCGGCAAAAACCAGGACCTGCTGGTCACCCTCAGCCAGGATGACCGGTGTCAGGGATTCGGTGACGATGCCCCGTGGTCCCGGCTTACCTCCGGCCGCCGAAGCCTCGTTCTCCTGCACCGGGACCAGTTCGAATGGGAAACCCTTGCCGACCGAACCCTGGTTGGCCTTGAATTTCATCACCTTGGATGTGCGCGGAGTGACCGGCCCGATCCCGCTGAGGGACAACCCCGACCAGGAACGATCGAAATTGCGACTCGAGGGAAATCCCTCCACGTAGAGATCCTCGAATCCCGTGGGATTCCCGTAGGGATCCGACCCCCCGAAAGGATCGAGATAGGATCCGTACCATCCCAGCACATAGGCCTCAAGGATCCCTATGTCCTGGATGCCGTCCGCTTCCACGAGTCTCAGCCCGTCACCGTACTTGTTGATGGTGTTGTCGGCCAGGCCTTCCTCGATCCGGTCATTATTGACATGCCAGACCAAAAGACCGCCCGGCGGCATGAAAAAGTCGTACAGGCCGGAATTTTCCCAGATTCCCAAACGTTCCCCGGCCAGGTACAGAACGACTTCCGTGTCATCATCCTGTTCAAAGCGGAGTTCATTGTAATTTGTTTCGCTCACATCCCAGGGCACCCAGCGGTTTTCCAGCAGAAACCACTCCCGCGTGGAAAGTCCGGCCCGATACGCCTGGGGGTAGTCCGGGTAGGAATCAGCGGGTAACCCGACGCCGGGCAGAAAATAGTCATTTTCCCGACCGTCAAGTTCCCCCATCTCCAGCCAACCGAGGAACCATTTGCTCCAGGCGGATAGCGAAGGAGGCAAAACCCCGGTGGCCGAAATGATGAAAGTATCGTTCTCGGCGGTGATGGTTCCCATGGTCACCGGCAGGTTGGTGCCCGAATCCATCAGATCCCAGATGCCGACCGAAGGCAGCCCTGTGTAGGTGCTGTAGATGTCCACCAGGCCAAGGGCATGACCGAATTCATGGTAGAAAGCCGCGGCTATGCTGCCGGGATAGTCGTCCTGGTTGGTTGTTTCGGGAATGATCGAGCATTCGCTCAACTGGCCGGGATCACCATCGGGATTGGTGCCGATCAGATCGATCGGCTCCCCCAGCGTCACGAAAAAAGTCGGGATGTCGTTGGGCGAATCCCCCTTGATGTCACTTTGCCAGTCGCTGCCGGAGTGGACAAAGATGACGTTGCTGAATGGGCTACTGTCATCATAGTCCGCCAGGTTGACGCTCCCGTCAGCCTGGGTTCCCTGATCGGCCGCCACCATTATGTCCTGCACCAGGCGTTCGAGACTTTCCATGGTCCAGAAGTTGTCCGCGCCCGGACCGTAGTCTGCAACATCGGTCAACTTGTAGCTGCCGTCGCTGTCCTCGGGAAGAACCCTCCCCTGGATTTGCAGCCTGCCCCCGGACATGAACCGGTAGTACTCGGAAAGTCCCTCCAGGTGAGACTCGTAAAAAGCCTTGTTGTGAGGAGGCGGATCCACCTCCAGGGGCTTGGGATCGGCCAGAGGATCCAGGACGAAATCCCCACTCGGATCGACGGTGGTCAGATGGGGATCACGATTGGTTTCGAAGCTGATGCGAATGATCAGAACATTCAACGTGTCATCCTGCACCTGAGCGGACGTCGGCCAACCGGGCCCGCCGGAATCCTTGTTGAACAGGGCCGACCCAAGACCTCGTGAAGCCAGGAGGTCCCGACTCTTTCGGGACACATGCTGCTTTCCCACCAGATCGTGGATCATGTTCCAGCGGCGTGAATATTCTCCCTGCCGATGGAGTTCCCGATCAATCCGCTCAGGACCGTCAGGTAGAGCGCGGATTTCATCCGGATCCCAACGTCTGGCCGATATCGGCGTAACCTCACCAGGTTTTTCCGCGGCGACCCCACACAACACACCAGTCCCCAGGATCGTGATGAACACGATCCAGGCGACGGTCGATTGTCGGGAGAACGAGATCCGGCGGTGCCGGTCTGTCCAGGATTTCCCAGGCTGCAAGGCCTTTCTCCTCAATCAGGGGTGGTGCAGAGTTTTCTTTTCAGAACCAATCAATTCCGCTTAGAACCTATAGCCGAAGGACAATCTGGTGACCTTGGGCAAACCGCGAGCCTGCGGTACGGACGCGAAATCGAAGGTGATCGCCTGACCGGTCCAGGGGTCCATGTCCACCCCGAATCCGAAGGTGGTGTCGCGGATATCACCATAGGAAGCGCTCTTGTAACCGAATCTCACGAACAGGGCGCGCAGGTAGTTCCACTCCACACCGTACCCGAATTCCTCCTGGTCGAGATCCAGGCCGAACCCGTAATCATCCTTGTCGTCGTCCCATTTGTAGAGCGGCGCGAGATAATCACCAACCAGCAGGAGGCCCATGTATTCGCTGTGGTAAACGCTGAAAGCGATGCCGAGAGAGGCCTTGCGCGGCATGGGGTCACTCTGGTCGGCATCCACGTGTTTGATGTCAGGACCCAGATTGGCCACGGCAAAACCGATGTTCGAACGGATAGCCGGAACTTTCCAGAGAAGACCAAGGTCGACACCGAAACTGTCTCCACTGCCCCCGCCCGCGGAATCCTGAATAATGTCCGACAGCTTGTCCCGGAAATACTTGACGCCGAGCCCGACCCCCAACTTCGGATGGACTCGCACTCCGTAGTTGGCCCCGATGGCGAACATGTAGGAACTGAATTCGCCGATGGGCTGTCCGTTTTCGTCGGTAGCCTGTTGGTTTCCCATGTCCAGGTAATTGAAATAGACACCCCACGCCCCTTGGGAACCGGCGGGGGCGGCATAACCGGCCCAGTACAAACCGATGTCATCGGCCAGGCCCTCGGCCAGGCTCGACTGCATGACATGCAGGTCATGATCTTTTTCACGTTGGGGCAGGAAGGCGAGTCCGCCCGGGTTCCACCACATCGAGGTCGCATCCTGCGACAGGGCGGTGCCGGCTTCCCCAAGAGCGTTGTAGCGTGCCCCAATAGGAAAACTCAGGTTGATGGCTCCAGCGCCGGAACCAGCCAGCGCCGCACCGGCAAAGCCCATTATGAGAACCGCACCGAGAGCGGTCACCACTAAGATCCTTCTCATTTCCGAATACCTCCGGTTATGTTGACACCTCAGGGCCAAGGGAGCCCCGGGCGGCGGTTCTACCGCATGATGACGAGCTTGCCCGTCTTGGTAATATCCTGGCCCCGGTCTTCACCACCAAGGCCTCTCAGAACAAAAAGATAGGTGCCGTTGGCTATTTCATCGCCCTGGTTGTCCCTGCCGTCCCAGGGGAAGATCTGAGGCCCTGCCTGGGTGAATCGCTCCCCTATCGTGCGGATCCGCCGACCGGAAAGAGTGTAGATTTCCCATTGCACTTCCATGGGGTCACTCAGTTCGAATATTAATCGGCATGGCCCGGCAGTAGGGTTAGGGAAAAGGGTGATCTTATCGATGCCGGTCACGCCCGCAGGAGCCACTTCGAAACTGAGCGTGTCGCTCCCCACGTTGCCCAGGGCATCGCTGGCGTGCAGCGCCACCAGGTGGGGCCCCAGCTTGAGATCACCGGGTAAAGGTATGGAAAGCCGGCCCTGGGTGTAACTGTTCGCGTCGTAGGCGAAGGAACCGGTGACGTCGGTCATGAAACCTGTATCGTCGAATTCCAGCAGCAGGGAATTGCCGGGGGTGGTGCCCAGGATGGCGATACCGCTGGTGTCGGCCAGAGTAGCGGTCAGGATCGTGCCGGGGGTCACCTTGTAACGGTTGTCTTCGAAGGCAAGACCCATCTCCGGACCAAGGACGTCGTCGCTCGGGCCGGTGGAGGATTGCACCGAAGGCACGAACTCGGCCGCGACATGCATTTCGTCAAGGGAATCAATGACAATGCGAGAGCGGGCTTCATCCCCGTAGCGAATCTGGATCGGCACCTTGAAATCAACTTTCAGGTCACCGGGATCAGACACTCCCGTTCCTGCAAATACCGTGGCGCCCGAAGCGACGAAGGTATTCCATCTGGGAACATCCACCGGACCCTCGGGAGGTTCAGGAATGCTGTCCCCCCAGGAATTGATGTAACCCCGGTCAAATCTCGTGTCCTGGACCAGAAGGTCATAACCGTCACCAGCGCCGAACAGCACCTTGGCGCCGGCGGCATTCACGACGACGGAATGAAGAGCCCCCGCCTTCAGGGTGTCCAGACTCGCCGGAGCAAAAGTCAGGTCATCCTGGGGATTGGGTAATCTCATGCCGGGATCGCCGAAGAAATTGTATCGCTGGGAATTGGACTGGTAGAAGGAACTCATGGAGTTTTTCCCCAGCAAAAGGGCCTCCGCGGGCGTAACTGAAGCCGAAACCGAACGGCCCGGGTAGAGATTGGTGAAAAACGCCGTGGAAAGCAGATCGTTCGGCCCGGAAAAGCTGACCTGGCTGGCGCAAATGGAACCGATGCCGCCGCCGTTCCCGGCAAGGATAAACTGCTCGGCCATGGACAGACGGCTGGGGCTGTCGAAGACCCCCACGTCGCAGCTGAAGGCGACAAAGACTCCCCGCTTCATTCCGTTGGAAAGATTGGCGATGTCCCGGGACTGGAAAATCTGTTCGTCCGCCAGATTGTCTTCGGCTCCATGGCCAACGTAGTAGAAGATGGTGGTGCCCAAACTCAGATCACTGTTGATATCCGCTCTCATGGCCGGTTTGACCCGGGACGAGGGCGGAAAATCGTAAGCCACCCCGTAAATCTTCCATACATCGAGAGACACGGGCAACAGGTTGCCTGTGATGGACTCGGCCTGGACCGAATGACGGTCCTCGCCTTTGACGGGAACAGGCCAGGTCCCGAAGGTCACACAGTCGTCGGCGACGAACAGGACCCGGTTGCGCCAGAGTCCGGGCTCGGTGGAGCGGGAGTATTCAATCGCCCGGTCCACCAGATCCTGCGCCTCACCGACATTGCTTGCGGACAGGCGACCGCAGGCCAGATCCGGAAGATCCAGATTGCTCCAGGATCCCGAATCGAAGGACACCAGACCATCGTCCGAGGCATAGGCCATGTGGGAATAGGAAGCCGGAAAGGTCGGATAGGCGGTGCGCAGTTCCGTGGGCAGGAAGTCGTAAAGATCCACATCGGGGTTCGGATTCTTGTAATATCGGAAATCCCGACTGGCATTGCCGATGAAACACGCGAACCTGAGCCGGTGGCCGCTCTGCTCAAAGACGAATTTCAGGTAGTTGCGGATGGCGCGGACATCCTTCTGACCTCCGGAGAAGTTGTCGTAGATGTCGTTGGTTGAAACATGGATCGCACGGGGCGAAACCGTTCCGGGCAGGTAGGATGAGTGGTAATCTGCCAAATCCCGCGCCGGACCCGAGAACAAGGATGGAGATATGACGAGGTAATCGACATCCACCGGCTCGCCACGCAGGGAAACGGGATTCGTTCGCCGTCCCGAATCCACGGTCAGCAGGTCTGCCGGCACCGTGACCACGAAATGGCGGTCCGTGTCCGGTTCCCGTACAAAACCAAAGGTGTGGACCGCGGGAGGCCCAGTGTCTGCCGTTCCGGAATAGGCCGTGGCGTTACCTGGATCGCTAACTTCCCACATCAGGGGAGCGACTCCGGATGGAATCGTTATCCGCAGATCGACCGGCGTGGCCGGGGCGCCCACCTGCTCACCCCAATGGACGAACTCCAACTGACCCGCACGATCGGTCAGATCCAGACCCGCCCAGTAGAAGATGTCGTAGCTGTCCAGGGCCAGGGGTTTGGTCGACATTCCCGAATTGTTGTTGATGTTCTTCAGGGTGATCTTGTTGACCCCGGCCTGGATGGACTGGGACTCACCGAAGATCCGCAGACGCAACGAATCGTGTTGTGCTGAAAGATTGAAGGAAACGGTTCCCTGAGCAGCCTGGTCCGAGTTGAGCCAACCGGCGGCTTCGAACTGGTAGCCGGTGAACGTCTTCGGGTACATCCCCCTGATATCGATCACGAATCGCGCCGACGACCCAGGAACCGGAGTCCTGAGAATGAAAGACTCGGGACGGGACGAAACAATGGTGTTGTCCCATGACCAATTGTCGGCGAACACGCCGGCTTCATCGAGAACCTGACGTTCATGGTGAAGACGCAACCGGGCCGTCTCGACGATTTCTCCCCCGGTCGGAGCCGCCGGCACGGGCTGAATGTGCTTGGGTACACCGGGCAAAGGCGATGGTGTGGTCGTCGACTCCCAGGTCAGCCAGTAGGTGGCATGGTTGGCGTAGGGATGGTCATAGAATTCTTCCCGATCGGCGCCGGGCTCCAACCGGTCCAGCCAAGCGCTGGTGGGAACACCGTAGAAACGGATTTCATCATCCAGGTTCCATTCCCCGTCGGCTCCATCCACGACTTCAATGGCGACTTCATTCAGTTCGATGCGCTCGGGCTGCTGATCATCCGTCACGCCCGCGTCCGCGTCCAGGGCCAGGCCGCCACCCCGGTACAGACGCAGTTTATCTGGATCCACACCACTGGTAGGAACCCCGAACACCAGCAGTTCCTGACCGGTCAGACGGTACAAGCCGCTGCTGGTGACGTCGAGTTTGACCCAGTGTTTGGTCATGGAGAATGGATCAAAAGGCAGGGCCTTGTCGGAATTTTTTGCCTGGATAGCCGATTGGCGCCCGCCCCTGGCCAAGGCCTGGAATAGGTCTGGATTGAGGATACCCGAGGGCGCGTTTTCACTCCAGCGATCCGATTTGCCGCTCCGGGTGAAATCACTCGCCAGATCCAGGTGCCGACGTTCGGCTCCGCTGGCCGGATGCAGGATTTCCACGGTCAAACCTGCCAGAATGCCTCCCTTGACTCCAAGGGAAACAAGCATTCCCACGATCGGGACCGAGCGGTGAACAGCCGGAGTACCTGTTTGGACCAGGTCTCCCTCCACCAGGGCTTCGCGTGGGTCGCGCCACCAGTTGACGTCCACCACCCGCGCGACGACCGCGTGTCGGGTCGGAACGGCAAGAGCCAGATTCAAGCGGGGAGGAATGATCCGCGGGTTGTCGGAAAATTCATCTTCAATATGTGTAGGCAAGGCCCAACGCACATCCTCGTCGGCCAGGTTGTGCCAGTCGGCAGGATACGCCAGAACCGGGAATTCGACCCGGACCACTGAGCGTTCGGCACTCGATGAGAGCAGGCGGACACGTGGAGTTTCCATCTCGGCGGCCCGGTTGAATTCGCCAGCGGCCTTGGCCGCACCGGGCGACACCAGGCCCAACAGGACAAAACATCCGACAAAGATCGCCGCCTGCCAGACCAGGGTCTTCGGACCCAATTCGCGACCGTGGGGCAGCAGGCCGGTGTGGGTGGGGAACAGAAACTGATCCCGGCGCAATCGGCCCAGCTTCTGGAAAAGATTTTCGAGATCGGGAATCATTCCGAAAATTCCACCGATGATCGCGGGCCAGCTCGTGAAAGGCATCAGCAACAAAAGCACCAGACCTGCCAGACCACCCACCAGCTCAAGCCGCCAGCTTGGATGATCGTAATGGGGAATGACGTCCAGCACAGCATGGGACGCCACGCCGGCCACCGCGCCCAGATAGACGTTTCCCGTCACACCGCCCGCAAGGGCTCCCGCCGCGAAATGTGTGAACAGGCACATGTGGCTATTCCTTGACCTGGTCCGTCGGGGCCACTTTTTCGGCCTCGTCGGGAAGCATGATGGGAATATCGCCATCCACCCGGTAGCGAACGGAGCAGGTGTGGCAATAGAGCCAGGAATGATCGTCGTCGGGAACCACGGTGTTGCGGCAAACGGGACAAGCCAGAATCTCAAGTAATTTCGGATCGAGCATCAACCGCCTCCTGAGGGAGTTACCAACATACGACACTTCCGGCCGCATCATAATTGCGTCCGGGAAAGTATGCAAACACGCCTTCGCTGCAAGGCAAAGAAATACCGGAACCCATTGCCAGAAGAGGCGGGCCGGCCAGGTGAGAATATCGGGTTTTCGAAGAGGTTGGCATGAGGATAATACAACATTTCGGTCAGTCGGTCAACCCCTGGACAGCAAACCAGGGCCAACCATCCTGGATCAGCTTTTCCCGGATTCCTCGAAAACGCCAATATCCAGGAATTTCTGGAGCCTCTGATCAAGCAATTCATTAATGGGAATAACCTCGAGTTCGGCCAGGGTCTCCTGGATGACCCGCTTGATCTCCCTGCTCATGGCCTCGTGGTCCCGATGGGCTCCCCCGATCGGTTCACCGATGATGAGATCAAGAACACCCAGCTTCTGGGCATCCTTGGCGGTCAGTTTCATGTTCTTGGCCGCTTCCTTGCTCTTGGCGCCGTCGCGCCAGAGGATGGCGGCGCAGCCCTCGGGGCTGATCACGGAGTAGATCGAGTTTTCCAACATGAAGATCCGATCGCCCACACCCAGGGCCAGGGCTCCACCGCTGCCCCCCTCGCCGGTGACGATGCAGATGATGGGCACGGGCATATCGGACATTTCGCGCAGATTGCGCGCGATGGCTTCGGCCTGGCCGCGTTCTTCGGCCCCCACGCCCGGATACGCGCCCGGCGTATCGATGAAAGTCACTATGGGCCTATCGAAACGGACGGCCATATCCATGAGACGCAGGGCCTTGCGATAGCCTTCGGGGTGGGCCATGCCGAAATTGCGCCGGATGTTGCTCTTGGTGTCCCGGCCCTTCTGGTGCCCAATGACCATGAGTTTACGATCACCGAGGCTGGCCATGCCCGCGACGATGGCCTCGTCGTCCCGAAACATTCGGTCTCCGTGCAGTTCCACGAAATCATCGAAAATGAAATGGATGTAATCGTTGGTGGTGGGCCGCCGGGGGTGACGGGCCAACTGCACCCGTTGCCAGGGCTCGAGCTTGGCGAAGATATCCTTCCCCATCTTGCTGGCCTTGGCCCGCAGACGCTCGACCTCTTCGTTGACGTCCATTCCGCGGACCGAAGCTGAATCCTGCAGGGTCTGGATGCGCTCCTCCAGTTCCACGATGGGCATCTCGAAATCGAGCCAGAGTCCTTTTTTCTTCCAATCCATCCTGCATACCTTTCACCGACCAGCGAGCCGAATACGTGGGGACCCCTACGGCACGAATCCCAAGGGGAAAGTGGGATTTAGTCACTTCACTCATGTGGTGTCAAGATATAGGTTGTGCCGTGGAAATTGTTGCTGGCCTAAAATTGGCCCAAAAACCGGTGGATTCTCCCGAAATTCGCTTATCCTTTT
>JAGLCY010000200.1 GCA_023270185.1 Candidatus Krumholzibacteriia bacterium
CCCGCCGAAGCGGTGGCGGCTCTGGAACGGGCTGAAGCCATGAGAGGGTTAACCGGGGACCAGAAAAATCAGATCGGGCAGCTGAAACGATTGCTTGAAGCATCTGGGGCGGAATGATCCGCTGAAAAGGATTCTCTCTTCAGCCACAGTCATCCTGCCCCGAGGTTCATTATGCCGTCTTTCGAACGCAGAAACGCCGGACCCGCAATGGGCCCGGCGTTTCTTTGGTAAAATGCGAGCTGCTATTCCCTCGGTTTGAGAATCATACCGACATTGGGATTCGGACCCGGTTCCTTGAGCTCATCAGACCGGTTGAACCCGGCCGCCCCATATACGGGCTGGGAAACATGGATTGCCCAGGCACTGACCGCGCCGCCGATCCGGGACCCCATGACAACCGCCTTGGCGCCCGCCTGCAGCATGCCTTCCTCGGCTCCGTCCATGGTGATCACGCAATCGCTGTGGAGATACAAGGGGGTTTCCCCGATCTTCCAGCCGGAATGGGCGTTCTGTGTCAAGATTCCGCTCATGAAGCTCATGGGGGGAAAGTTTTCAAAGCGATGCGGGAGCATCTCATCTTCGGCCTTTTCGGTCCGTGGCCCCTTGGTGGGCTTCTTTATGCGACCCGCTTCCGCCTCGGTCACGACCATGGCGGTAAGCGCGAGGCTCAGGCAAATCATCGCCAGCTTGAGGTGTTTCATTTTCTCGATCCTCCTATTTCGGTTCCCGCAGTCGGGATTTATTGTCCACCGTTGGCGGCCGCCTCGGCCGGTTGCGCTACATGATCGTAGTTCTCCTGCCATGAACGCACCTGCAGGGGCTGAATGATTGCCGCGATCGGCATGACGTCGATGCTGGCGTCACTCGACTGGACCACCGCGTTTCCTTCGGAAAGATCGACCACCGGATAGGAGGCGATGCCTTCACCCAGATCCGCCGCGCGGTCTGCCTCGGTCTCCATGAAATCCACGTCGGGAATGCCGCCGTCGTCGTAACTCATCTGGTACAACCACGAGATGCCACCCGCCACGCAGGGATCATCCAATGGCGCGAAGGAGGTGAAGATCACCGTTTCGGCAACCACAACGGCCCGCTTGGTGACTCGCTCCGCGTCATCGTTCCACAGGTTGACGTACCAACCGCTGTAACCGCCGGCATCACCGATGGAGGAAGTCTGGTTGACCATGTTGCCCATGGTGGCCGTGGAACCGTCATGGTTGTCGTACACACACAGGAATGCGTTTGGGTTGATACTATCCATATCCGGTTCCTGGATATAGGCACCTGTACCGAAATACACATAGACTGCGCCGAGCGGCCCGTAGGCGACCACGGGGTCAGCCTGAATTTCCCGATCCCCGTCGTACAATTTGGAGATATCCCAATCCCCGGGATCGGAATTTCCATCCACGCTGATCCGGTACACGTCGCCAAGCATGTCGGCCACGTAGATAAGATCCGTTTCGCCGTCGAGGTTGACGTCCACCACGGCGGGCCGATTGGCCTTGTTGCGCACAGCTCCAAAGTCACTGCTCAACAGCAGCGATCCAAGCCGATTGCCGGTGGTAATGTCGTAGACGTACAGGAAAGCCTCCATGTTATCGGTGTCCAGGCCGCTGCCCACCAGGGCCACCGACCTGCCGGCGATGGAAACAACCTGCACCTCGGAGTGGTCCTTCTTGCCGTTGGGTAAATCCGCCTGCCACAGGAGATTCGGGGACATGGGATTGGTGATATCCAGGGCGAAGATGCTGGAGCTGCCCTTTCCGCCTCCGGACACCATCACGGTTCTCCAGATATTGTTGACCTTGATATCCCTCACCGTCATGGTCTGGTCACACGAATACCTGTGACAGTAGAACGAATCGGCCATGGCCGCGAATTTGGGCAACGCGAATTCCGGCACGAAGGCCCACTCCTCGAAGCCCGACTCGGCGTCGAACGCGTGGACCATGCCGTCGTTGGCGCCTACATAGACCATCCGTTGACGATTTTCGTGAGCCACCCGGAAAACTTCGTAGCTTTCATCCTGGACGTACTGCGCGGGAATACCAACCACCACCGGAGTGGAGTTGATGATGTCACCCAGGATCCAATCATCACGGTGACGGAAACCTTCGATCTCCTCGCCGCGGGCCCAGGTTATCAGGTCGACGGCCTCCGCTTCGTCCTTGGTGCCCATTTCACCCCAGAGGATTCCGGCGTTGCCGGGAGTAAACAGGTATGCGTTCTTGTTAATGCCCGTGAAGATTTTTCTGGAATCCGGATCCCTGCCCAGCAGAAGGTTACCGGCCTCCCACACGGGCTGATCGTCCTGCTGATAAGGCAGGGCGTAACTCTCAAGGTAGCCGTCCCAATCCACGGGCATGAACTTGCCCCGGTACAGGCGGTCGTCGGTGCCACGCTCGGTGGAAACAACGGCCACCGCGGAACCGGCTGAGATGCGGCGCAGGATATCCTGCAGGGCGTACTCGATACTGGTGAACAGCTCCACCGCGTTGCTGGCCTGGAAGTACAGACCCAAGCCGTTGTCGGCGGTTTCCTTCAAGAGGGGAGAGTCCACTTCGTAACCGATCACATAAGTGAAGACGTTCTGCATTTCAGGCATACCGGCGTAGACGTCCTCGTGGGCCATCCAGTAGGCCACGTCGTCCATATGGTCACTGCAACCCATGGAGTTGTCGTAGGGCGCGCCGATGCTTTCACAGTTACCGGGATCATTTCCATCGCCGTCCGCGTCCCACAGATAGGGACTCACTCCCTCGTCCACCGTCGGCAACCCGTCGGTGACCAGCAAAATGAAGTTGTACTGGCATTCGCTGGTGATGGGGGATTTGGTCTTGTCGCCGAAATAGTCCAGGATGGTTTCCAGGGACTCGCCCGTCGGGGTCAAAGCGTTTGCCGTGATACCGTTGATGATCGATTTCAGGGCATTGTGGCTTTTTCCGATGGGACCGATAAGGTTACCACCGGTATCGTTCTTCTGGAAGACGGTAATACCCATGTTGAGTTTTTCGGATCGGGTAATGATCTGGGTAAGAACCGACTTGAGAACCTGGATCCGGGTAACGGTGGGAAGAGGATCGGTCATCATCTGGGTATCGGTGAATACGAAAAATATCCAGTTCAGGTAATTGCCCGTGTAGCGGCCATCTTCACCGTTGTCCGAGGCGACCAGATTTCGCAGGGAACCAACGCCATAACTGGCGTTGAAGTCCTTCGGTTCGTACAGTCCGTCCTTCGCCACGAAATAGGTGGCTTGGTTGATGAATGGTCCCCCGTAGGTGGCGTCCTTGTCATACAGGTGGTGATAAAGCACCGTGTTCATGGAGAACGAGTTGTCCGCCAGGATCATCAGGTTGGCGCCGCCACTGTTCTGCATAACGAACAGGGGAACCTCGCACCCTTCCAGGGCGGCGGCCTCGTTCGGCACCGTCAGGACGGCCAATGACACGCCCAGCAGCAGCGTCACGGCCGCGATCCAGAGTTTTCCATTTTTATGACTCAGCATGATCGTTTCTCCTGCTTCGTTGGCGCGCCGGAAAATCGACACGCCATGTTAGCCCCCTGGTCGGCTCAGTAGCCAACCTTGTAAAGTCGACTGGCCACCAGTTGCACACCGCTTTCCCCCAACCGGGAGGCCGTGCCGTGTGAGCTTATCCGGTAGTCGAAATCCATGTATTCAAAGCCCCAGCCGGGTTTGTACGCCCGACCTGATTCAAACACCGAGTAGTCGAATGTCTGGGTTCCCTGCAAACCCGTCGTGCCCTGGCTCCGGACCAGGTCGTTGGCGAAGTTCACGCGTGACGGGGGCACATCCGACATCCGCAGAAAGTTGATGGCGGCTTCTCCGCCCGCGTCGGCGGAATAGACCGACTGCACATGGACGGATTCGGCGAAGGTCGTTTTCTTTTCCGACCCCGCGATCCAGGCCACACCAACCGCCAGCACGCTGAGGATCAACACAACCAGCAGGGTGGTCACCATGGCGAAACCTTCGCGGTTCAGCGCGGGATCGGTGTTTTTCGTCTCGATATGGTTCATGTTCTGCTCCCGGTCCATGCGTTTCTATCCGATCACCCGTTGCGCAGCGCGATGCGGGTGGTGTAGGTCACGGGTTCTCCGCGGTCGGTCTGTCCCTGGATGTTGATGCCCACGAAACGAACCAGTTCCCGGTTCGCGGCGCTGAGCGGTACGACATTGAGTTCGGCCCCCACGGCATCGAAATAGGTGAAGGTAAAGACCTGGACCCCGCGCAGAATTACTTGGGGACCATTGCCGTTATCCCGGGTCAGATTTCCACCCGCAAAGGAATAGGAGACGTTTTCATCAGGACCGATATCCGCAAAATCCATGTCCCCGTTCAGGTCCATACGGACCTGCAGTTGACCGGCATCCGCCACGCCGAACTTGTCAAAATTAAAATTGTCATCCAAGGGGTCGCAGCCCGCGGAACGTATTTCCCTGGTAATCAGGGACATCACTGCCCGCATGGACTGTTGATACTGCGCCCGTTCCCGGGTTTCGCTGTAGCTGTTGCGGGCTCCGGCCAGGAACCCGAAAAGCACGCCCATGATGACCCCGAAAATGGCCAGGGAAATCATCAGCTCGGTGAGGGTCAAACCCTGACGGTCGATTTTCTTGATGGTTTTCATTGCTTTCATTCCCGTTCCCTCGTCATCGCGTGGAAATCAGATCAGCCAATGTCAACGATTGCGGTCCCCGGTCGGTATCCCAGGTCGCGGTTACTTCGATGCGATCCAAACCAAAGGCAACGTTTGTAATCACGGCGACCCAGGCGATGTTTCCGTCCTGGCCCCCCTGGTTCACCGCGTTGCCGAATCCAAGACCCTTGATCCGTTCCAGATGCATCTTTGCCACCTGGATACCCTGGGTGTGGCGGTCGGCCTCGCTAACCTCATGGCGAGACCTGTGCTGGATGACCGCGATGGGCAGCACGCCCAGCGTGAGGATCATCAGCACCATCATGATCTCGATAAGTGTGAAACCTTCACGGCCGAAACCGGGCAGCCGCCCGGTCGCCAGCAGGTTCCTGAATTTCCTGTTCATCGTGCGCATCATGATCAGTTCACCTCCACAATGCCCGTGGGCAAGAGATTCACCGTCATGGCGCCGGTGTTGTTGGAAATGTTGAACACGGTCGCGTCGGCCATGCCCCAGGGAAAGAAATCCGCTGTCTGGTCCGCGGCGAGCTGCATGCCGTTTTCGAAAACCTTGTCCCGAATGATGGTCCCGGTGATGGGGTCGGTAAGCTGGTAGCCGGCCTGGGTACTCGTGAACCGCAGGATAGTGCTGGTGGAAATGGACAGGGTGCGGGCGTACTGGAGGTCGGCCCCCAGCCGGTCGGCATCGGTCTGCAGGCGGTTCGAGTTTATGTAGCGGAATATCGGCGGGCCTGAAATCCCGGCAATGACACCCACGATGGCGATGACCACCATCATCTCGATCAGGGAAAATCCCCGCCTGCTGCGGTTGAAGAACGGCATCTCGTTCCACCTCGCAAATCTGGTTTTATCTCCCAGGGCCCGCTCGTAATCCGGAACCCAGCCAATGTATCCATACCTTATTCGGGACGTCGGACGAACGCCTTGAGGCTTTTCTCAAGGTTAGCCGGCGCATTCGGACACATTCCTTCGGGGATTCAGAAGCAAACCCTGTGCCGTGGCGTGGGGGTTGAAATCCATAGCTATCATCGATTTGAGAGGGGTTATCAAAATGTCCGGGGCAAAGCGCGAGGACCAGCCCGTTTTGAGCTGGCGCTTTGCAATGATCGATAAGAGTTTTGCGGATCCGTCAGTGACCGTGCAAAAGGCGGGCCCGGTCGCCGAAAATCAGGATTCCTCCACCAGAACCGCGCCCTCCCGGGACAACAGCCGGTTGAGTTCCTTTTCGGTCAGCCGCAGCGTGGCCAGACACATGTCCGCCTCGAACTCCTGTTCCAACACCGAACCCGTGCGGTGAAACGAACTGAGGCAGTGCAGGTTGGTGATGGGAAGACGCACAGTGCGAATCAATTCGTTTCCGGTCAGCCTGGTAAGAATCGCTTCGCGCAATTCCGTCGAACCGTCCTCCGTGCGACCGGCCACAAAAACCGAGCCGGGATAACTGCGGCTGAAACGGTTGATGAACAGTTCAGAATCCACAAGGTCCATCTTGTTGAACACGAGCAACGTGGCTTTTTCTTCGGGCACGATCTCCCGCAGCACCTTGTTGACCGATGCGATCTGATGCTCCGGATCATCGCACGAGGCATCGACAACGTGGACCATCAGGTCGGCATCCCGCACTTCCTGCAGGGTGGCCTTGAAACTCTCGACCAGGTGGTGAGGCAGACGCCGGATGAATCCTACCGTGTCGGTCAACAGGAACCGGCGTCGTTCATCGATTTCAACCTTTCGCGTGGTGGCGTCCAATGTGGCGAAGAGCTGATCCTTGACGTAGACCCCGGCATCGGTGACGCCGTTCATCAACGTCGACTTGCCCGCGTTGGTGTAGCCGATCAGGGCGGCGGTGTACGTGCCCTGGCGTGAGCGGACCTGGGTCTGCCGCGTGGTTTCGATTTCCACGAGAGCCTTGTCCAGCACGGCTATGCGCTTGTTTACCAGGCGCCGATCCGTTTCCAGCTGCGTTTCGCCGGGACCGCGCGTGCCGATGCCGCCGGCCTGACGCTCGAGGTGCGACCACAGGCGGGTAAGCCGCGGCAGCATGTATTTGAGTTGGGCGAGTTCTACCTGGAGTCGGGCCTGCCGCGTGCTGGCGTGTTTGGCGAAGATATCCAGGATGAGCTCGGTCCGGTCGAGGATGTTGACATCCAGGGCCTTCTCCAGGTTGCGCCCCTGGGCTGGCGTCAGGTCATTGTCGAAGATCACCAACGTGGCCTCTGTCTCCTCCACCAATTCCTTCAGATCTTCGAGTTTGCCTTTGCCCAGGAACGTGCTTGGGACCGGACGAGCGCGGCGTTGTTCCACCTGGCCCACGACATCGGCGCCGGCGGTGTCGACAAGGCGCCCCAACTCGGGCAGGTCCGCTTCTCCCCCCAGGCCACCGGCCCAGGCAAGTGGAAGGTGGATCCCTGCCAGAACCGCGCGTTCGCGGGGCACCTCGGTGGAAAATCCTGATTCTTCGTCGCGTCTGGTTCCCATATCACTCCGGGTTTATTGGTTTGAAGAACTGCTGTCGCCCTCTTCGATTTCCAGGCTCAGCTTTTCCCAGTCGGCAAAAGCCTTTTCGAGTTCCGTGTCGATTTCGGGCAGGCGGCAGGCCAATTCACGACGGCGGTCATTGTTCAGGACGGGTGATCCCATCTCCACCAGGGCCTCTTCCTTTGCCGTTTCCAGATTGAGAATTATTGCTTCGATCTCGCTGATTTTTTGCCGTCGCCTGTTGATTTCATTCTTGCTCAGCCTGATCTTTCCGCCATTCGGCGGGGTCATTGTCGGCTTATCCGGTTTCCTGCTGTTGGCGTTGGCTGCTTTTTCCTTCGCCACCGCGGCATCCTGCATTTCCTGTTTCCGCTTCCACAAATAGTCGGCGTAGTTGCCCGCGAAAACGCGCGTCTGTCCGCTTCCGGTGAACACGATCAGCTTTTGGACGATCTTATCAAGAAAGCGCCGATCATGGGAAACAACCACCATGGTGCCGGTGTACTCGGCCAGCGCCGCCTCCAGGGATTCCCGGCTGCGGATGTCCAGGTGGTTGGTCGGTTCGTCCAACAGAAGTGTGTTGTGGCCCTCTTTGATCAGACGCAAAAGCGACAATCGACCGCGTTCGCCCCCGGACAGACGGCTTACCTGACGGTCGTAAAGATCCGATCCGAATCCAAATGCTCCCAGGAAAGACCGGTGTTCACCCAGGGTCGATACGGGATCGACGGACATCATTTCGGCAATCACCGTATTGTGGTCCGAGACCCCGGTCAACTCCTGGTCGTAAAAACCAAGGTCAACGTTGTGCCCGATCACCACTCGGCCGGCGTCGGGAACGATTCGGCCGGCCAACATCTTAAGCAGGGTTGATTTTCCACACCCGTTGGGGCCGATGATACCGATACGATCGCCTCGGGAAATATGGAGATTCAGGCCGTCCAACAGGGTCCGCCCGTCCCAACCCTTGGTCAACCCCTCGGTTTCCATGGCGGTCCCGCCGCTGGGGCGAACCGGATTCAGGTGGAAGCGGAACAGGCCGGGCTCGGTGGAGGGTTTTTCCAGCTTGTCTTCTTTTTCGAGTTGCTTGCGGCGCGACTGGGCCTGTTTGGTCTTCTGGCCTTCGAGATTGCGCCGGATGTATTCCTCCGTCTGGCGAAATCGCGCCTGTTGTCGTTCCCAGGTATTGAGATCCTGTTGATAGCGCAACTGGCTTTGCTCGTCGAAAAAAGAGTAGTTGCCCGAGTAGCTGACCAGACGGCCGTGATCCAGGTGCAGGGTTTTCTTCGCGACCCGATCCAGAAAATATCGGTCATGGGATACGAGGATCACCGCGCCGGGATAGACTCCGAGAAACCCCTCCAGCCATTCGCAGGATTCCAGATCAAGATGGTTGGTGGGCTCATCCAACAGCAGCAGGTCCGCGCTCCCCAACAGAACCGTCGCCAGTGCGGCCCGCCGCCGCTCTCCCCCGGACAATTGATTCACCGGACGGCTCCAGGTTTCGGGCATCAACCCGACGCCACGCAGCGCCGTTTCCAGCCGGGACTGCATGGAATAGCCGTTCAGGCGCTCGAACTCGGCCTGGAGTTTCCCCTGCTGTTCCACCAGGGTGTCCTGGGCAGAGGGCGCGGCTGTGGCTATTTCGGCCGCGAGTACGG
>JAGLCY010000201.1 GCA_023270185.1 Candidatus Krumholzibacteriia bacterium
GTGGTGCGCTCCAACGCCGGTGATTTTTCCGCGGTGCATGTGGCCCTGAGTGGCCAGGGCGTGACCCCGGAAGTGCAGGTTTGCATCACCGATTGCCTTGGTGGCGAAGAGGGCGCGGCATGCCAGGCCGGGACCGAGCTATGCAATGACACGGTGACGCCTAATAACCTGCTTGTTGAGTTCGGCGATCTGGAGGCCGGCTTGAGTTTGAGTCGCATCGTGGTGGTGAACAACATCGGCGAACAGGATCTTCAGGTCAGCACCATCCAGGTACAAACAGGCGATGCCAGCCAGTTCACCTGGGCCATGGAGGACGGTACGCTTCCTGGCAACCTGGCCCCTGGGGCCAGCGCCACCATCGCGGTGACTTACACCCCCTCCTTGGGCGGTGAACATGCGTCCACATTGCAGATCATCTCCAACGATGTGAACGAAAATGAAATTCATGTTGCGCTGACGGGTCGCTCCTTGGCCCCTCGGGTCTGCGTGGACCCCTTCGAGTTGAGTTATGGCTATGTCGCCGTGGGAGATTCGGTGACCCAGAGTTTCGAGTTGGCCAACTGCGGTCTGATGGACCTGGAAATAGAGAACATCGCCATGGGCACGGATGCCAGCTATAGCCAGGATTTTGGCCTGCTTAACCTGCCTGGGATGTCCGTGGTTATTGAGCCGGGGAACTCCATTCAGGTGGAAGTTCAGTTTGATCCCACGGTCGTCGGCCCGGCTCAGAATCGGGTGGAGATCTTCTCCAACGATCCCGTGTCCAACCCCGATACTCACCTGACGGGTTCGGTGACTGTCTCGGCGGCCGGTTTTGAGCGGGTCTGCCAGATCCAGGTCAGTCCGCCGGCGGTGAATTTTGGTGGTGTGGTGCAGAACGCGGCGGATCCGGATCAGGACAAGCTGGTGATACGTCTCATCAACGCGGGCAATGACGACTGCATTTTTGATTCGGCGGAGATCACGGCCAATACGGTTGATAACGAGTTCAGCGTGTTGCTCCAGCCTGGGCAGACCACCTTCGCCCCAGGGGACGTCATCGAGCTCGAACTCATGTACGCCCCGGTCAATTTGGGCCTGGATACCGGCACCTTGACCATTCATTCCAACGACAACGACGAACCGGCCAAGGACGTGGCCTTGAACGGCGAAGGCGTGTCCGAGGCAGCCTGTGTCATGGAGGTCAACCCCACCTGGCTGCACTTTGGCACCACCAAGCTCAACACCACCCGGCCGCTGTACATTACTTTGCAGAACCTGGGCAATGCCGACTGCACTGTGCTTGGTTACGATTTGGAGCACAGCATGTTGTTCCCCAGCGATTTCGAGATCACGGCGGCTCCGCCAGCGCCCATCAATTTGCGTCGTGCCGGGCGACCGGGCGACCGGCAAGAAATCGAGATCACCTTCGCGCCATCCAGCACGGACTTCCACAAGGCGACCTTCCGATTGGAAACTTCGGATCCAACATTTAATATTCCTGGCTTCTGTTTTCCCCCGCCCGAGAACGGAGATGCCTGTATCTCTGTCAGTGGTATGGCCGCCGAGAGCGATATCGAGGTCGTGCCCTCGGAGGTGGACTTCGGCGTGGTGACGGTGGGTTGCAACTCACCCGAGATGCGCGTGACCGTTTACAACCTGGGTGGCTACGACCTGGATGTTTCCAGCATCTATCTTGAGAACATGGCCGATCCGAACTTCTCCATCCTTCAGGCACCGGTCACACCTTTCACCCTGACCGGCGGTAGCAATTTCCAAGTGATGATGCGTTACCACCCGCAGGACTACAACCCGCACCGCAACGCTCTGTATATTGAATCCGACGCCAGC
>JAGLCY010000202.1 GCA_023270185.1 Candidatus Krumholzibacteriia bacterium
TCCGTGTTCCTGCTGGCCAGCGGCGGTGTTGATTCCACCGTGGCGGCGCGCCTGTTCAGCGAAGCCCTGGGACCGGACCGCATGAACCTGCTGCACGTGGACAACGGCCTGATGCGCAAAAACGAATCGGCCGGCGTGGTCGAAATGTTCAAAGACCTGGGTCTGGACCGGAACTTCCACTTCATCGACGCCACGGACACCTTCCTGGATGCCCTCGAAGGCAAGATCGAGCCCGAGGACAAGCGCCGCGCCATTGGCGACACCTTCATCTCCGTATTCGAGAGCGAAGCCAAACGGCTGGACATCGAGGACCATCTGCTCGGACAGGGCACCATCTATCCCGACACCATCGAGACCGGTGGCACAAAGCGCGCCGACACGATCAAGACCCATCACAACCGGGTGCCGATCATCGAAGAAATGATCGCCGCCGGCAAGGTGGTCGAACCCCTGTCTGATCTGTACAAGGTCGAGGTCCGCGAGCTTGGCGAGATGCTGGGCATCCCCCACGACATGATCTGGCGACACCCCTTCCCCGGGCCTGGTCTGGGCGTGCGGCTGCTCTGTTCCGACGGCAAGGTTGAAGACTCAGGCGCCTTGGACACGATTGCCCCGGCGGTTACCGACGCCCTGGCAAAATACGGGCTGACCGGCGCGCCGGTGCCGATCAAGTCCGTCGGCGTGAAGGCCGATTTGCGTTCCTACGAACACCCCGTCCTGATTCACGGGGAAGCCGACTGGGATGTCCTGGCCGAGGCTTCGGGCACCATCTTCAAAACCGTCGACGGCATCAACCGCACCCTGTGGAACCTGACCGAAACCATGCCAGGAGAATTCAAACCCCTGGCCGCCACCATGACCCGGGACCGGTTGGATCTGCTGAGGGAATGCGATCATCTGATGATGGAAGGCCTGCGGAACCACGGCCTTTACGGAGAGATCTGGCAGTGCCCGACCGTGCTGGTGCCTGTGGAAATCGACGGCACCGGAAAAGAGCTCTGCATCCTGCGACCGATCCACAGCGAACGGGCCATGACCGCGACGGCGGCGCGGTTGCCATATGATCTTCTGGAGGAATTGCGGGCGGCGATTACCGAATTGCCGGGCATCAGCGGACTGGCCTATGATCTGACCAGCAAGCCGCCCGGGACCATCGAGTGGGAATAAAAAATCAGGGACAGGATTTTCCCATGCCCGCGCGCATTACGGTTATATCCGACAGGTTGACCACGTAATCAAAAGCCAGGTCTGACCGAAAATTGTATGTATGACTGAAAAAATCCTCGGCAAATCCGGTGACATCCGTCAGGTCCACTTTCAGGTCCCCGTTCAGGTCCGGGCTGTTGAATTGCAGGAGAAGCCCTGAGGCCGCAATGCTGCTGTCCCCGGTTACCGCAACCCGGCAGGTGCCCAAATCCCACCCCCCACCGCTCAGGGGTCGTGACCATTGTGTCTTTCCCTCCTGATCCGTGGGTCCATCGGCAATATTTCCTCCCGAACAAAATACGAGGCTGCCGTCGATGGATTCGATCCACATGTCTTCAGCGGGAAAATCCGCCAAAAGAACGCCATAGTTATCACAGCCACCGTAGAGGGTCAGGTAAATCGTGGCGTCGATGATGGCGCCTCCGGCAAGGGTGGCCTCGGTCATGGGAGGGCCTGAACCGTCCGGGAAAACAAGGAGAACCATGGGCCCCTCGTAATCCTGCCATACACTGGACATACTCAAATCGGGACAGCCCGTCTGGGCCTGGGCCAGCCCGCAGAACAGGAGAACCGTCGTAATCGTCAGTGAAACCAGTCGCATTGTTTTTTGCATGACATTTTCCCCCAGCCACAACACACAAACTCGATCAACGAAATTATCAGGGACAGGACACCCCAAGGGATTCAGCCAGGACCACCAGATCGGACAGGTCGAGGGCACCATCCCGGTGCAGATCGGACCGGAACGTGAACCCGCTGAAATAATCCTCGGCGAACCCGGAAACCTCCATGAGGTTCACGTACCCGCTTCCATCGAGATCCGGACTGTTGAAATTGAGGGGGAGCCCTTCGGGCGGTCCGAGGGGCATCCCATTTACCACAACCCGGCAGGCACCCTCGTTCCAACCGCCGCCACTCAGGGGTTGCGACCATTGGGTATTCCCGTATTGGTCGGTATTGCCATCGGCATTACTCCCACCTGAACAAAAAACCACGCCGCCGCCCATGGGCTCAAGCCACATGTCCTCCATGGGAAAATCCGCGACGGGGCCTGTATCACCATCGCAATTGTAAATGAGTGTCAGGTAAATTGTGGCATCGACGTAAGTGCTGTCAGAAGTCCTGGCTTCGGTAAAAGGCGGTCCTGAGCCGTCCGGAACGATCAGGAGGGTCGCCGGGATCCCGTTTTCCTGCCAGACGATGGATAAATTCAGATCGGGAATGCCAGTGCAGGCCAGGGCCAGCCCATTGAGCAGGAAAACCACCAGGAAGGTCATTGAAATTGAAGAGATTATTTTTTTCATGATATTATCCCTTCGGTATATCGTCCCATGGTCAGGTCTTCATTATACAGTAATTCCACGGTCACTGACAATCAGACCAGACCCAATCGAAAGAAAAAAGCCCCGGGACAAACCCGGGGCTTTTTCATCAAACATTTAGTCGGATCAGGTATTACTCCGAATCCACCGGTTTGTCGGTGCGGACCAATTCCACCCGCCTGTTACGGGCGCGGCCTTCCTTGGTCGAGTTGTCGCCGATCGGCAGATCCTCGCCGTAACCGACGGCCGTCATCCGGGCCGGATCGATACCCTTGCCGATGAGATATTCCCGCACGGCATCGGCCCGCAGCATGGAGACTGCCCGGTTCAGGTCAGCCGAACCGCTGCTGTCGGTGTGACCCTGGATCTCGATGGTCGCTTCGGGCCAGGCGTGCAGCGAAGCAGCCACATTGTCCAGAACGGTCAGGGAATCATGCGTGAGTTCGGCTTTGCCCACGGTGAAGGTAACACCGGTCAGAACCATATCCGCCTTGAGTTCCGCGATGATGGGGCAACCATTGGCGTCGACCTCGATGCCGGCCGGCGTATCGGGACATTGGTCGTCGGCATCCAGAACACCATCGCCGTCGTTGTCGGGGTCCGGGCAACCATCATCGTCCTGGAAACCGTCCATATCCTCCAGCTCCTCGGGACACTGGTCGGTGGCGTCCAGCACGCCGTCACCGTCGTTATCGGGGTCGGGACAACCATCTTCGTCCTGGTAGCCGTCCATGTCTTCGGCGTCGTCCGGACAGTTGTCATTGATATCCAGGATGCCGTCGCTGTCGTTGTCGGGATCCGGACAACCGTCCTCGTCCATGTATCCGTCCATGTCCTCGGCTTCGTCGGGGCAGCGGTCGTATTTGTTCTCGAAACCGTCACCGTCACGGTCACTGTTGCCCCCGAAGTAGAAGGTCAGGCCGACCATGGCGTCGAACATGGCCTGGTTGGCGTCGACTTCACCCGGATCGTACAGGTTGCCGGATCCGATGTTGTCGATGGTGTTGTCGACGATGAAGGTGTAACGCGCGGCCAATTCCATGGAAATCGATTCACTGAAAAAGACCTCGAAACCCAAACCCAGCGCCGCGGTCAAGTTCGTGCTGCTGAGTTCGGTGGAATCCCAGGAGTTGGTGAAACCGTTGAGCACCGGACCACTGGGAAACAAGCCGATATCGCCTTCGGCAGTGTTGTTTTCGTCGCGAACCTTCCAATCGATAAAGCCCACGTGCGCCGTAGCGAAGGGCTGAAAACCGCTGTCCGGTGAAAAATAGTACCGGGCGCCGGCCATACCCTGCCACATGGTTGTGTAGTAGGCATAGACGGCGTCAAAACTGAACCCGGCATCCTCGCCCTGCAGAGCACCGGGACGAACCATCCCGTATTTCAATTGCGCTTCCAGGGAAAAGTGGCGGGTAAGCCCATAGCGGAAATGAAAAGCACCCGTGCCGTCCACGTTGGAATAATCGTGGTTGCCGCCCAGAAGCTTGTGAATACCAAAATCCGCACCCACGCCCCACCGACCGGGATTTTCGCCGGCCTGCACCGAAACGCCGGCCAGACAGACCAGCGCCAGAACAAAAAGAACTATTCGCTTCATGGCTTTCTCCATTGGTTTTGATTCCGGAATTTCCGGTACTGACGGAATATTCCGGCAATAATCGGAAAGTATCCAGACAAACTTGAATATTTTCCTTGGAATATTTCGACGGGCAAACCATGTGTTTACTATCATTTGGGGAGTAATAAGATTTTTTGCAGAGAAAGGCCCACAGGATATCATCAACGGAGAGAGCAGTATGACCGGCTACCCGCAAGACCACCCCCTGACGACCGAATTGGAGACGGCCGTGACAGCCGTGCGCGAAGCGGGCCGCCTTTGCCGAATCGTCCAGGCGGAAATCGACCCCGGCGCCCTGTCCAAACAGGATCGCAGCCCCGTCACCGTGGCGGATTTCGGCAGCCAGGCCCTGATCTGCCGCGCGCTGCGGGATGTTTTTCCCAACGACCCCATCATCGGTGAAGAGGACGCGGACGTTCTGCGGGAACCGGCGCAGGCGGTCATGATGGAACGGGTGGTCGAACATGTCGGCAATCTGCGGCCTGGATCCGACGCCGCCGAAATTTGTGATTGGATCGATCTGGGCGGCGCCAAGGAATATTCACCTCGTTTCTGGACTCTCGACCCCATCGACGGAACCAAGGGCTTCCTGCGCGGAGGGCAGTACGCCATCGCGCTGGCCCTGGTCCTGGACGGGCAGGTTGCCGCCGCTGTGCTTGGCTGCCCCAACCTGGGACCGACCCTGGATGCCGAACGTGGCGAAGGCTCGCTCTTCACGGCCCTGAAAGGTGCCGGCTGCTGGGAAATGCCGTTGGCCGGCCCTGGCAATCCCGTCCCGGTGAAAGTCAGCAGCCAGACCGACCCTTCGCTGATCCGCTTCTGCGAATCGGTGGAGGCCGCCCACTCCTCCCACGGGGACGCCGCCCGCATCGCCGATCGATTGGCGATCAAAGCCCGGCCCGCCCGTCTCGACAGCCAGGCCAAATACGCCGTGGTGGCCCGGGGGGAGGCCGAAGCCTATCTGCGCCTGCCTCGTGACCGGGTTTACAGGGAAAAGATCTGGGACCATGCCGCCGGACTGCTGGTCGTGACCGAAGCGGGTGGCCGGGTTACCGACATCACCGGTCGCGATCTGGATTTCAGTCTGGGGTACAAGCTGGAAGAAAACCGGGGCGTGGTCGCCACCAACACCCCGGTTCATGATGACGTGCTGGAAACGATCAGAACCCTGGGGATCGGCGAATTCTGACAGGGCCGCAAATTCGGCTCATTCGCACCTTCGACCCATCCACTGGGCCAGGAGAACCACGTCCGAAACGTTGAGCACCCCGTCCCGGTGCAGATCCGACCGGAAGTGGTATCCTGAGAAATAATCCATTGTGAACCACGTCACATCAGTCAGATCCACTGAACCATTACCGGTGATATCGGGACTGTTGAAGTACAGTTCAAGAGGAGGTCCGGCCAGTGGCGTGCCGTTGACATAGACCACCATGGGCTCCTCTGAATGACGGCCGCCTTTGGGCCGCTGGAACCAGCTGGTCCGGCCGTCCGGCCCGGTATCCGTATCCGGCCACAAGTCGTAGATACCACAGAATGTGATGCCCCCATCCCCGGACTGGATCCATATGTCCTCACGGGGAAAATAACCGATGGGAGTGTTGAAATAATCCATCAGGAGCAGGGTGATCGTGGCGTCGGCGATTGTGCCGTCCGGTGTGCGGGCATCGGAAAAATATCCACCGGTGCCGTCGGGCGTGATCATCAAGGTGAGGGGTTCGGGTCCCTGGTAGGCCATCCAGGCGGCCGACATGGTGGGATCCGGCACACCAATCAACTCCGCCCAGACAGGCAGTGACAGAGACAGAGAAACAAATAGAACACACATAACCATCTTGACTGAACGCATGGCTCCCTCTTTTCATTGAACCTGCTTATTGATGATTATACAAAATCCGGAAGGGGAAAGTAAAGCGGCCCCGGGTGGAGCCGCTCTTGTTGTCAGAATGACGATCCGCCTACTTGAAGACCACCTTGGCATCGGGAGCTTCCACGTAATAGATCTCATGGCCCGACACCCATTCCCCGTCCTTGAGGAATTCCGATTTCATATGCACGCGACCGTCTTCCAGCATACGGCTGCTTGAACGAACCTCCGTGATGCCGTCCGCGCCACCCTCAACCTTTTCGTGAGCGGTGAAGATCCCCAATTCGAAGGTCATGGTGCCGTGGGTGTAGAATCCCGCGGTGGTAAAATTGTAGAAGGCTACGGTGTTTTCCCTGCTGTCCCAGAAGATGATGGTCTCGCCACCGTATTCCCCCTCGTTCAGGGAGTGGACAACCCGAATGGCCTTGCCGCCAAGGGTCGCTTCCCAGCGCTGGACATCAACACCGCTTTCCCCCGTTGCGCTATTGACGAAGGCGCCTTCCATGGTCTTGCCCACGAAGGGTTCAAAGGCTTCGAGGTGTTTGTCCAGACCGGCGGTGGCCGTTCCGGCGGCGATGACCACAGCAAAAATGGCCAGCAGAATCGTGATTATCTTCATTTGAAATTCCTCCATTATCCAGCCAGGATGGCCAGAGTCCGTTCCATGTGGCATGATGTTCAAGGAGCATAAAATACCGTCAATTGGATCGATCGTCTAACGAAATGGGACCGAGGTCACAATGATCATCGTCATCGGAGGCGGACCAGCGGGATTTTTCGGCGCCATTGCCGCGCGCGAGGCCGATCCCGACAGGCCCGTCGTGCTCCTGGAAAAGAGCTCCGCCGTTCTGGCAAAGGTGAAGGTCAGCGGTGGCGGCCGCTGCAACGTCACCCACGCCTGTTTCACTCCGAGAGACCTGGTCGCCTATTACCCCCGCGGACAAAAGGAACTGATCGGTCCCTTCAACAAGTGGGGTCCCGCTGAAACCGTCGCCTGGTTCGCCGAACGCGGCGTGGAACTGAAGACAGAACCGGACGGCCGCATGTTCCCCGTGACCGACTCCTCCGAAACCATTGTCGACTGCCTGATAAAGGCCGCCCGCGCCGCGGGTGTGGAAGTGCGGACCAACTGTCCGGTGGAGGCTGTCATTCCCGCTGTGTCCGGCACGGGTTTTACCGTCCAGTTGGTCGGAGGCGAAGGTCTGACTTGTGAAAAACTCCTGCTGGCGACCGGCGGGAAAACTTCGATGAAAAATGCCCCCGGGAGCACTTCGACCGCCGACGGTTACTCCCTCGCCATAGATCTGGATCACACCATCGTTGAACCGGTTCCTTCGTTGTTCACCTTCCGGATCGACGATCCCCTGCTGACCGGACTGGCCGGGGTTTCGGTCCCGGAAGCGCAAATCCGCCTTGCAGACGAGGGTCCCGGGGACAAAGTCCTGCGGCAAATCGGACCTGTCCTGGTGACGCATCACGGGCTGAGCGGCCCGGCGGTTCTCCGGTTTTCGGCCTGGGGCGCCCGTCGTCTTCACGACCTGTCCTACCGGTTCGAAATCGCCGTCGACTGGTGTCCGGGGCACTCCTCCGGAAATCTGGATGGTGATCTGCAGGAATGGAGCCGCGCCAACGGCAAACAGCAGATCTCCACCGGTGGCCCGGTGAAACTTCCCCGCCGCCTGTGGGCGGCCCTGGTCGCTCACGCCGGTATTACGGAGGAAACAAAATGGGCCGACCTTGACCGCAAGGCGCGCATCCGCCTGGTCTCCGCCCTGGTCGACACCCGGCTCGCCGTCACGGGCAAGGACACCTTCAAGGAAGAGTTCGTCACCTGTGGCGGTGTGCCTTTGAGGGAGGTCGACTTTCGGACCATGACCAGCCGCGCCCAACCTGGTCTTTACCTGGCCGGAGAGTTGCTGGATATCGACGGTGTCACGGGCGGCTTCAATTTCCAGTCCTGCTGGACGACCGGTTACCTGGCCGGGCTCGGGATGGCGGCCGACAAACTGTAGATCCTTTTCCTGTGCACCGGTAACTCCTGCCGCAACCAGATGGCTGAAGGCTGGGCCAAAGCCCTGCTTGGTGGTTCCATCGAGGCCTGGTCCGCTGGTGTGGAGACCCATGGCATGAACGAACGGGCGATCCAGGTCATGGGCAAGGTGGGAATCGACATCTCCGGCCATCATTCCAAACCGATCGATGACCTGCTGCACACCCCTTTTGGCCAGGGAGGCGCGGACCGAAGAGGAGGAGCTTGAGTTTTATCGGAAGGTGAGGGATGAGATACGGGGGTTTGTTGGAGACTTGACTGCCTAACGATCCTGACCGACTCTAGCAACCATGATGAGATTCCTTCGCCGACATCACCTCTTGAGCCGCACGCTGCTCATCCTGCTTGCCTGCTGGTCGGGCCAAGCGGCGGCCCTTCCCAAGACCGATGTCATCACCCTGATCAACGGTGATGTTGTCACTTGCGAGATCAAGGAAATGGTTCGCGGCAAGGTGCGGGCCAAGACCGACCACATCGGAACCATCTCCATCAAATGGGACAAGATCGCCCGCTTGGACAGCAAATACTGGTTTTTGGTCACTCTGCGTGACGGATCCCTGGTTTACGGCCAGTTGCCCGATTCCGGGGAGGATGGCGTTCTTGTGGTGAGTTTCCAGGAGAAGGAGACCACCCTACCCATGAGGCAGGTCATCGAGATCGAGCCCGTCCGCTACGATCTCTGGGACAGATTCGATATCTCCGCGTCCCTGGGCATCAACTGGACCAAGGCCAGTGATGTACTCACGTCCAATTTCGACGCCAGCACCAAGTACAATGGCCGCTTGTATTCCTGGGGTCTGGATATCAGCTCCATCATCACCGACAAGGGAGAGGGAGATGTTACCCGCCGCAATGAGTTGGGCATTTACCTCCAGCGGGAAATCAGCGGCAAACTGAACTGGACGGTCGATACCGGAACATACCGCAACGATGAACTGGGTGTGCGTATGCGCGTCAACCTGGGAGCCAATCTGGGATATTACTTTTTTCGCACCAGCCACATCGAACTGAAAGCCCTGGGTGGCGCCAACGTCAACCGGGAATGGGCCAGCCTCGACGCCGACCCCGCGAACAACGCCGAAGGACGGGTGGGAACCAACTTCATCATTTTCTACCATGACTCCCCGAAAACCGACCTGACGGTCAAAGCAGACCTGTATCCCGGCTTGACCGATACCGACCGGGCCAGATTCGAAGGCAGCATTTCCGGACGTCAGGAGATCGTCAAAGACCTGTTCGTCAAGGTGGAGTACTACGAAAGTCGTGACAACAAACCGCCGGCCGGGGCCCATTCCAAGGAAGATAGGGGAATCGTATTTGCCATCGAGTGGACCAAGTAGGTCGAGCCTGATTTGATCAATCGACGACTTCGACCAGGCGTTCCCTGACCAGTTGGGGCACCGTGCTGAGGCCCAGATTACGGAGATTCATCATCACCAGACTTGTCAATGGATTGGTTTAAACCTCAAAAACATAACCCCCCGGGGGGTTATCCGAGGAGCCCCCGTGAAAATCGCCCTCGTCCAACAACACGCCGGCCCAGACCAACGGGAAAACCGCGTCCGCGGGCTGGCGGCCGTCCGTGAAGCAGCCCGGAACGGTGCCCAGGTCGTTTGCTTCGCCGAATTGGCCTTCGATCTCTTTTATCCCCAGATCCCCGCCACACCGGAGAGTCTGGCCAAGGCCGAACCCGTGCCCGGCCCCACGACCGATGCTTTCAGCGCGTTGGCGGCCGAACTGGGCGTTGTCATTGTATTGAACGTTTTTGAGAGGGTCGGGGACAACCCCGGCGTGACTTTCGATTCCTCGCCTGTGATCGACGCCGACGGGACCATCCTGGGCATCACCCGCATGGTTCACATCACCGAATACGAGTATTTCCACGAACAGGGATATTACGCCCCCGGAGATCGGGGCGCGCCCGTTTTTGACACCCGGTTCGGCAGGATAGGCGTGGCCATCTGCTACGATCGTCATTATCCGGAATACATGCGCGCGTTGGCTATTGCGGGCGCCGAGGTGGTCGTTGTGCCCCAGGCCGGCGCGACCGGAGAGTGGCCCAAGGGTCTGTACGAGGCGGAAATGCAGGTGGCCGCCTTCCAAAACGGGTATTTCACCGCCCTGTGCAACCGGGTGGGCAAGGAGGAGAACCTTAATTTTGCGGGGGAATCCTTCGTCTGCGAGCCGGACGGAAACGTGGTGGCAAGAGCCGGATCAGGCGCCGACGAGATCCTATACTGCGATTTGGACCTGAACCAGGTTACTCAATCCCATGCGCGGAGACTCTTCCTTCGCGATCGGCGACCCGAATTGTATGGAGACTGGCTGGACCATTATTGATTCCCGGCGGCCGGATCCAGGCTTCAGATCATCTTCTTACCGTGGTCTGCATAACCGTACTGACGAATTGCATTCCAACGTATTGGTCAATTTGACCTCGATGTCGTCCGGAAAGCTCCGCCCGCAAGTCAAATTGGAATTCAGCCGTTTCACCCGGCGGGACCGTTGTCTCAAAACGCATGGTGGTGCAATCATTGAATGTGTCGATCTCATTCGATTTTGGACTGGGACTGATAGACACGATCGCGAAACCCTTTAAATAGTCATCCGTAATGTCCAGGTCTCCCAGTTTGATGTCACGATCCAAGGACCGATTCGTAGCTTTGACGACGAGTTTGAAAGTTTCACCCATCTGAACCGAATCGGGAGCCTCCACCGTAAGCCAAAGCCCTTCCGGATCTGTCCCGACATGCATCACCCATATACTTACCAGCACACCCACGACGATGGCCACCAAGGCTCCGCCGGAACATCCCAGGATAATACCAGTTCGAGTTTTCAAGTTGCTTCCCCTTAGGTTGTGCCGTGATCGGAAATCCGGTTAAACCGGCTTCCGCGCCACCACTACCAAAGCGCTGCCCAGATTCAGCAGCCCGAGCAGGCTTTCCTTCACCCTGGCGGACCAACCGGCCGCGCCCCTTTCGAGGCCGGTGCCGCTGGCCGTACTCATCTCCAGGATATCAAAACCCACGGTGGTCAACAGGACCCGAAGAGCATCGGGCGAAAAAAGGTTGAGATGTTGATCGGGATCCAGCATATCCCACTTGGCGCCCTGGGTCCGGCTGCGCAGGGAACGCGAGTTGGGCGTCTGCAGCATCATCACCCCCCCGGGCTTGAGCAGTTCCCGGCAGTTTTCGACCATGGTCATGGGTACCAGAACGTGTTCGAGAACATCGAGGGATATGACCGCGTCATATTGGGTGCCGGTGGGCTCCAGGTTCTGGATGTCACCGATGATGATCGTCGCTTCGGGACTATTCTTTCGGGCCACGGCAGCCAACTCGACCGAAAGTTCGACGGCGTCGGCCCGCCATCCCCGATGCCACGCTTCCTGGAGCAGGATGCCAGCGCCACATCCGATTTCCAACAGCCGCGCTCCCCGATAGGCTTTTCCCAACCGGTTTTCCAAGCGGGCCAGGCGGCGGTCGAAGTAATCCCGGCGATTGACCTCTTCGATTTCCAGACGTTCGACGGTCTCGACACCCTGAAAAGCATTATTGATTTCACGGCGTGGATAGGGATCGACAAACATGCAACGGCACATGGGACACTGGACGTATTGCGCCCGTCGAACCCGAAGGGTTTTCAAACCCTTGTCGTTGGTGCAGATTCTGCAAATCATGCCGTCATCCCCACTCCGGACATGCAATATCCGTTGGCCCACAGGGTATCACAAGCATCCCGTCCAGCCTATCGGATCCTCGTGAACTTATAAGAATGAATGAATCGGTGCCCAGGAAAAGGTCATGGCCTCGACCAACCGGTCAAGTGCCGGTTCGTCGAGGCCATCTTTCATCAAGCGTCGGTTTTCGTTCGCTTCGGGCAATACTACTTCTGGAAGGCCAGGCCCTTGGGCGCGAAATACGAATATATATCCACGGAGAAGAAACCATTGGCCACATTTTTGGCCTTCTGCAGAATGTTGTAGGCCTCGGTCTTGGTCTCCACATCCAGAATGAGGATGAATTCCACATCGGTCTCATCGTTGACCAGACCTGCAGAGAGGATGAGCCCCGACTTGGCGGCCTCCTTGATTCCCTCGATGACTTCCATCCGAATGTCCATGCCCTCTTCTGAATTCTGGGACTTCCAGTTGGGGCCGTTCTTGACCATGGCGATGTGATACATCTGCATGTCCTGTTTCTTGGGGGCCACCTTGTCGACGGGATTCTCGGCAAAAGCGACGCCGACGGTGGTAAACACGAACAGGGTGAGCAACAGGATAATAGTGCGTTTCATGATCAACCTCTGACTTGGGGTAAATGGTTCCATCGAATCAAGTGGCAATTTAGCATAACTTCGGATCCGGCGACAGTGCATATGGAAACTACATGTGTCCTGATTAGTTCCCCGTCGCAGTATAAATGGTCAAAATTTAACCTATAATGTCCTGAATCGGCCCGATTGATGCAACTCCGCCAATATTGGAAAGGACCAACGATCCCGCAGACGGATCAGCAACACAGGAGAAGGACTCATGAGGAAGTATATGATGATCACCGCCCTGGTCTTCACCCTGGTTATGCCGGGTCTGGCGTCGGCGGTCTACCTCGATTCGGTGGCCGGTACTGCAGACTGCAACGGCTGGAACGCGGACGTGCAGGTCACTTTCCGATCGGGCGCCCGGATGGTTCGCCTGGACTATTCCGTGGCTCTTTGGGATGAAGGCGGAATGGAAATGGAGCGATTCGATTATTCGGAATCGGTCGATATTCCCGACCAGGTCACCGTCGTCTATTCCTTTAACGACCTGTGGACCACGGACCTGCCGGACGGCACATATTCCATGACCGCTGATTTCGTCCTTTTTGACATTTTCCCCGACGGGTCAAACCGGTTCGAAGACGGTTTCACCGCCGACTTCACATGCGGGGAGACCACCGGCGGTGGCGGCGACGATCCCGTGGTGACCGGTTTCTGCCCCCACGGCAGCGGTTTCTGGAAGAACCACCCCGCGGACTGGCCGGTCATGGACCTGGATCTGGGCGCGAACAACCTGGACCAGGCGGCCCTTCTGGATATTTTGAACACGCCCCCGCGTGGCGACGCGACCGTCATCCTGGCCCGTGCCCTGATCGCCGCCAAGCTGAATATGGCCGGCGGCGCGGGTGACGGCATCGCGGACGTCATCGACGCCGCCGACGCCTACCTGACCGAGCATCCGGTGTTCAGTGATCCCGGCAAGGCCGACCGCAAGGCCGCCCTGGCATTCATGAATGATCTCGGGGAATACAACTCCGCCGATTGCGCGGACGATGAAGAATCCGACCTGGACACCTCCGATACCGAGGCCTTGAATTTCAGCTCCTCGGGTAACGACAAGGCCGCCGCCATCGAAACCCTGTCCATGGGTTCGTTGAAGGCGCTTTATAGATAGATCAAGCCTGCATGCATGTACGACGAAGCCGCCGGATATCCGGCGGCTTCGTTAATTTTCCCCGCCCCACCGTATCAGATAACTGATGCTGACCTGGTCGAAATTCGAACCCAGGCGTGTGGAAAGTCCGTCGATATAAATGACCTTAACGCTATGCGTACGGGCCAGCGGATAGGAAAGTAGGGCCGCCCACCGGGTGTTCTTCTTGTAAGTGTTCCCGTACACGCCATCGGAAGCGGTCTTTCCGCCCCGGGAAAATCCGGCGCCCACACCAAACCAGATACCGGAAGGAAATGAATGAATGACATTCGCCTGGACTGACCAGAGCGGATCCTGGGTGACGGCACTGCCACCGTAGAAGTCCGGGTTTTCAGTGAAAAGCCAGACGCTGCCCATGGCTTCCAGGGTCCAGCGGCCCGTCTTGTGGGAAACCCCCAGTCGCGGCCGGAAAGCCCAGCGGTTCTGACCCAGATTGATCAGCTTCTCTGAATTGTATTGACCCACCGGAACCACCACCTGAAGGCTGGCCCCAACCACCGTGTTGTTGGTGTAGGTCTTCATTTCGCTCATCTTGATGGCGGGAGCCCCCACAAAATTGACCGACAGCTGCAACCTTGGGTCGGCAAAACCCGAGCGGGAAGTGCCGGCATAATCCCCATTCAGGAATCCGTGCCAGTGGCCCCAGGCGTAAGGCACAATGGCCGCCACCTTGGCCGAGGCTCCGAAAAAACCCAGGGTCCGGACATAAGCGCCGACCACGTTGTTGACCCGGCCGTTGGCATCGGTGATGGGCACGGCCTGATCGAACAACACCTCACCGATTGAATACCCGTAGGTCATCGACACGAAATTCATGCCCACCGGGGCCTGGGAAAAGGAGCGCGGCTCCAGATCCTGGGCGGTTGCCGAGGAGGTCATGACCAGGATCGCCAAAACCACCACACCCGAACTGAACCCGATTTTCATCAACATCTCCTTGATACTTCTCAAGAGTTCCCCGGAAATCGCTTCGACCGGAAAGCTTCATTATGGCGGCTGCCTTCGCCTTCCACCACCATCAAATCCCAACGAAGGGGAAAAGGGCCCCAGCTTCCCGGAAACAACTGGCCATAATTGACATGCGACCTGTTTATGGACTAAATTAAGTCCAGTAATAAAAGGAGGCCAATCCATGAAAATGTCCCAACAGATCAAACCCATCAGCTATTTAAAGGCCCACGCCGCTGAAATCGTGCGCAACCTGGTTCGCGAGAAAGAGCCCTTGTTCATCACGCAAAACGGTGAAGCCAAAGTGGTCATTCAGGACATTGAAAGTTACGAGCAAACCCAACAGACCATGTCCATGTTGAAGATCCTCGCCTTGGGGAACCGTCAAATTGAGGATGGCAAGGTTCAGACCGTTTCGGATGTCGTGGCTCGCTTGCGCAAGCAACGGACGGAGTCGGCGCTGGATCCCGAGGAGCCTTGATGTCGTACTCGGTAGACCTGACCGATGATGCCGCGCGAGATCTGGACGAACTTTACAGCTACATCGATCGTCACGATGTGCCGGGGAAAGCCGACCTCGTTCTCGAGAGGATCGAAAAAGTGCTGGTTAGCCTCACCGAAAAACCGGAACGAGGCGTTTACCCCCGTGAATTGCTGGATCTTGGCATCAGAGATTACCGAGAGGTCTTCTTCAAACCATACCGCATCATTTACCGGATCATCGGGAACAGTGTTTTTGTACTCCTGATTGTGGATGGTCGGCGCGACCTGCAATCCCTGTTGCAGCGGAGACTACTGGAAGCGGAATAACAGGGTTCAAAAGGGCCCGGTGACGGGCCCTTTCGAATTTAGCGGGAAATTATTCGATTACTTCAGCAACAAAAGGGGCTTAGTGGCAATTTCGCCCCCACCCAGGATCCTGCAGAAATATGCCCCACTGGACACCGGACTGCCCGTATCGGCCATCCCGTTCCAGCGCACGTGATAGTCACCGGCCTCGCGATTGTCGTTCAGCAGGGTTCGCACCACCTTGCCATCGATGGCAAAGATCACGACCTGGACCGGACCTGAGCGCGTGAGGGAAAAATCGATGGTGGTCATCGGATTGAAGGGATTTGGGTAGATGCCGGCGATCGTTACCGTGGCCTCCGGAATACTCGGACCGTCATCCACACCGGCGACAACACCCTCGAAGAGATAAGCCACGAACTCGGGGTGATCGATGAACGGGTTCCGGTTGCCCTGATAGGTTTGGACCACGTCGTTGCGGTTCCGTTCCCGGTCGTCCACCGGATCATCCTTGTGCCATTGGATCAGGGTCTTCAAAACGCCCATGTAGGCCACTGAGGCGTTATCCGAAACCGTAACGATAAGGCTGGTGTTGTCGGTCAGGATCAGGTCGGGCTCAGCGCCCGCATCGCCCGCGTATCGAACATCGGCGTAGAACTGGGCCCGGGCCACATCGCCGCGGCGGCCGATCCAGGTTTCCCAGACATCGACGTTTCTGTAGTTGACGCCCACCTGGCCGTTGTAGTTGTCGGTCGGATAACTGGAGCATCCGGAAGCACAGTCATCGAAGATATTGTTGCTGCGGGAACTGTTGTAGCTGTCGTTGCAAAGCATCAACATATGGCAGTCCGAATAGGGCAGGTTGGACGAGTTGTCGTCGGGAAAACCGTAACTCTTGGGCCAGGTGTGCTCACGGTTGTAATCGTTGTTACCGGCGCCCCACTTGGGATAGGTGCTGTTCTTGTAGACGTCGATGATCCGCGTGGAATTGTTGGGGTCCTCGTCGGCCAACTCGAGAACGTTCCAGGTGTCGGTCGAAGCCGAGGTGTAGGGAATCTTCGTGTGACCGTCGATGATATTGTGCAGGGTGACGCGAATCGTCCCGGCATTGGTGTAGTCAACCGAGTCGTAATAGCCCGCAGGCGGATCGGCAAGGGCCCCACCAACGGCGAAAACCAGCAGGATTACCAGTACGAACCGGGCCGAAGCAGAAGGATTGAGCGAGTTTCTAGTCATCGTCAGCACTTACTTCCCTGGTTTAGGATCTCATTATTAAAATAAAGAACCCCACCTCCCGAAGAAAGCGGGGCTCTTGATTTTAAATCAATCGCGGTCTAGTGCAGCAACGCCTTCACCGAACCCCAGGACATATCTTCAACGTCCACAATGGGTTCTTCGGGCTCGCATTTGCCGTCCCACTGCTCGGTATAGCCGGGTTCCACGTTGGTTTCACGGGCGCTGATACCGGTCAGGAAGGGCCAGCCCAGCTGGTCCACCGGAGCGATATCATCCAGACGCGTGCCGCCGGTCCAGTCAACCCAGCCCGCGGCCGAACCGAGGGTGAGGGTGAACATGGTGCGGTTCAGCGTGGTGATGTTGCCGACCAGGATGGCCGTGCCATCACTGAACGTGGCCGGATTGGCGTAATCCGCGGCCGTGCCGTTGTCCTCATAAATGACCAGCGTGCCGTTCGAGTAGTTCTGGGGGCTCGCGGGGGTACCGTCGCCCGAATCCAGGGTCAGGTTCGTGACCACCAACGTATACTCGAAGTTGGCGAAATCCAGCGGGATGGGAGTAGTACCCGGAGCGGGATCGCGCACAACGCTGTCCATGTTCAGCATGCCCCCGACGTTGTCGGGAACAACCGTCTGGCCAAGAAAGTCGAAGAGCTGCTGGGCGGAAGCCGGAACTGCCATCAAGAGCAGTGCCAGCGCCAGCAGGGTTATCCGTGTCCTCATGTTTCATCCTCCAAAGTTGAAAAGGCGCCCGAAGGCGACCTGAATTCTAGTTGAACAGAGCCTTCACGGAACCCCAGTTGGAATTTTCCGTGGAAACGGCTTCCTCGATTTCAAAGACCCCGTCAACCTGGAGGTCGTAGCCGTCAGGAATCTGAGCGCCGGAGGCCGGGGCAAAGTTGCCGCCCCATGTGTAGACACAACCGGTGCAGACTTCATCAATCATCGTCCCACCGATACCGTCGAGCGAACCCTCGTAGGAGCCGTCACCGCCGGGATTCAGGAACACCGTCATGGAATTGAAGGAACCCTTGAAGAACAGGGTGCCGTCAATAAACGTGCTCGGCGAAGTGGGATTCGGAGGAGAAATTCCCCAGTCGGCGTTCATCCCGGCATCCCGATAGATTTCAAGATACCCGCCCGTGTAGTTGATCATCAAAGTGCCACCACCGATGTCCATTGAACCGGTGCTGACCAGGTCGTACATGTAAAACGTGACTTCTTCGGTTCCCAGGTCCACCCCGAACACCGGATCGGCGTAATCGGTCACACCGGTGAAGACCAGTACATCACCGACGTCACTGGGGGGAAATCCCCCGGTCTCCCAAGCATAGCCATAATAGTCGATGGCGGACGCCTGGCCGAATGCAGGAATCGCGAAAGCGACAACCAGCACCATAGCCATGAACGGTATCGATTTTCTCATCATAAAACCCCCGATGTGTGTTCAACCCACCAATTAATGGAGACATCTCTCCCCAAGGTCTTTCTGAAAAACCAGTCGCTGACCAACCGGTGGGCGTTTCCGCAGAAAGAACCATTACTGATAATGTTGTCTGCATTGAACGGGACATCTGCAGGCCTCAGGATGTTTCCGGATTGCGGATGCAGTTTACGTTCGATGCGTTCTTCTGAGTCAGACCGTACCATATTTTACCTGAAAAAACCAGTTCTACGGGTATTTTTTTTTATTAATCCAGATAATGTTGGTATCAAATCGGTTATC
>JAGLCY010000203.1 GCA_023270185.1 Candidatus Krumholzibacteriia bacterium
CTCAGGTTTGTCACTCCGATTTACGAAGTCGAGGTTCGACGACGCCAGGGTTTCGATGTGGGATTGCGGCAGGTGGCCGAGCGCCGTCCGGATGTGATTCACGAAGGAGATCTTCTGGTTCTGGATGCGGACGCCGGCGTAGTGCAGGTCTTTGGCCAGGGACGGGACGCTCTTGCTCTGTACGAAGGTTTCCGAATGCTCGATGACGCCAGCAGTAAAGACCGGTCCGTGATTGAAGCCGAAGATGTCATGGCGGCACGCGGGTTGAAATTGCGGGCGAGGCACGTCCTGGAGAAGGCCCTGGACAGGTTGCACGATCCCGTGTTGGGGACTTTCGCGGTGGAGGAAATTTCCCTGGGCCGATCGTTCTCACACGTGGCGAATACCGACCGGATTCACTTGATGTCCCGGCTTTTCGACAACAAAACCGTTGGGGGGGTGGCTCGTGAACGATTGATCGGGATCACGCGAATTCTGGCCGAAAGACTCGAGGCTGTGGTCACGGAGGCCCTGCATGCCATGTCCACTTCCTTCGGATGCAGTGAGATCCTCGGCTTGAGACTGAAGGTCATTCATGCCCACGAAGCCCTGGCGGTCGCCAACGACGTGTTGGCCGGATGCGGCATCGATCCGCGAAACGTTCCCGATCCGCGGCAGGTTGGAGAAGTCGGAGCCACTGCTCGTGAACGGATCATTGCATTGCGGGAGGAGACGATCGACGAACTTCTGGATTCCAAAAAGGAGAAGGGGGCATCGTACAGGCGACGTCATCTCCTGCGCAGGATCGAAAGATTTGATTTGGTTCTTGGAGCGCCATCCTCGAGGCGGAAGCGCATACTGGCTCGCAAGAAGAATCTGGATCAGGCGGATGAAAAAACACTGGCTCAGGCGTCGGTAAGCCATGTGCTTGCCGGCGATTCCTGCGGTTATGAATTGCATGGACTCATCGGTTGGAAAGCCGCCAACCTCGCCGAGTTGGCGCGCTTGGTGGGAGATGGGGCCGTTCCACCGTGGTTCGTGGTGAACAACAAGGCCTTGTTGCGGATGTTGAGGCAGAAGATCGATGTTCAAGGATCTTCAACTACTCTCGACAACGGGATCAGGGAGATTCTGGGCAGGGAAGGTTTGGGCAGGGTCCGGAAGTCGGCCCTCATCAGGGATCTCTGGTCAGCCGTCGCGATTCCTGATGTTGTCACCGATGAGGTGAATTCGGCCTACGGAAATCTGGGCGAGGGCGGCGGCGACGTCGAGGTGGCTCTCAGGTCGTCCGCCTGCGATGAAGACACCGAGATCGCCACCCGCGCGGGGGAATACGATACCTTCCTCCATGTGCGCGGAAGAGAATCCGTTAGCCGACATCTTAAACTCACGTGGGCCGGCTTTTGGTCTGAACGGGCCCTCGGTTCGCGGGAGGTCGCGGGGGATATCCTGCGGCGACCGACAGGCGGTGTGATCGTGCAGTTCATGATCCCGGCGCGGGCATCCGGGGTGATGCAGACGGTCAACGTTCCGGCGGACGATCACCGGGAAGTCGTGATCAACGCCGGGCTCGGTCTGGGAGAGGGCGTGGTTTCCGGACTGGTCGCCACCGACATGATCACCGTGGTGAAGAATGCTGATCCCGATGATCGCTCCCTGCGCATCAACTACATCACCAACGACAAAACGACGCAGGTCATACTCGACAAGAGGCGGGGTGGGGGAACACGTCTGGGGTCCACGCTTTACCACCAGAGATTGCGCCCGGCCCTCGAGTATCTGGAACTGGTCGACCT
>JAGLCY010000204.1 GCA_023270185.1 Candidatus Krumholzibacteriia bacterium
ATCGCCGGAAATGAGACGCCGGACTGGTCCATCGCCAAAGCCCCGGTCAGGCCCGGGCCGGTGCGACGGGGCGCCCATCCCGCGCTCAGACTCCAGCGACCCCAGTTCACTCCGGCCACAATCCGGGGAGCGTCCAGTGCCCATCGACCGTCCTGGAGTCGGGCATCGCGCACCTGGTTTTTGCCCGTGGGAATGCCCCAATCGGGCCATGTCAGGGGCGATTGTTCGCCGCCCGGACCGGAAAAATCAACGCCGCCGGCAGCCACCTGTCCCGTCAACCGGCCTGTGGCGGACATCCACCAGGGACCCGCAGAAAAATCCAGGATCGGTTCGAATGTCGCGTTCCAGCCCGGGGACCAGGCCAGGCCGGCTTCCTGATCCAGGGGTGAACCCAAATCGGTAAAGCCCACGGCCGCCCTCCCCGACACCCTGAGTCGGGGCGGATGAACCTTGCAGTCGCACCCGTGCCAGGCGCGGCCTCCTCCGCCCCGCCGATAGCGATCCAGCCAAAACTGCAACCGGGCGAGTTCCTCGTCATCCCGAAAGGCTTCCGCATCGCCGGACATGGCCTCGTCCAGCACGCCCTCCAGCAGGTCGGCCAATTCGCCTTCGGAAACGGGACGGTACACGGGAGGGAAAAGACCCGCCTCCAGGGCAAGACGTTGCACGGTGGGCCACGGAACAGTCCGGGCGTCGGCCTCCACCGGATCGAAACCGGCAAAAGAAACCCCCGGCGCCAAAGGAGCGCCGGGGGTGAAAATAAGGATCAGGCCCACCAGGGCCGTCAGGAAACAGGGTCCCAATTTCCTCAGAAGGCCACCATCTTCACGGTAAGTCCACCCAGTATGATCACCGGCAGGAACAGGATGATGGCCGCCACGGGAATCACCGCCATGAAGACCGTGCCCAGGATCAGCATGACAGGCACCACAAAAACCAGGGTCAACAAACCCTTGGTCAGGAAAAACAAAATCTTGAATGGCAGCAACACCATGGCGAAAACGAATTTCAGCAGGAGCATGCCGACGCTCAAGGCCACCATCAGGATCGATAATAGGATGATCAGTTCCAGCATGGGAGGCCCTCCAGCCTGGGGAAAACACGATCGAGCGGCCCGTGTGTGAATGCCGTTCCTGTGTTACGGATCGCAGCGGGTCAGGTTGCATCGAACCGCAACCGGGAGGCATACCCGTGGGGTTGGTATTTTATTCGTTTTCTTCGGCATCTGATCATGTGCTGATTCCCGCCATCAAACCGAATAATTAGCTACCATTGATGCACATTTCACTTATTATGAATACCATTATGACCAAATATAAATTTTTCTAGCCAAAACAATACCAAAGGTGCTATAATATAACCATAGCTGCTTCATTGGCGACAGACCCCGTGTAATGTCGAAGCTCGCGCACTTCCATCTTCATTCTCGGGTAGACCGTGAAGCAGCTATATAATTTTCCTTCCCGGCCATCATACCACCTTACTTAATTCCGGTCAACTTCCCCCCCTCTGTCATAAAAAACGGACGATCCCCGACCGTGGCCAAAGATCGTCCGCATTGAGGATTGAAATCCACTTTCCTACTTCGTGAACAGTCCCTCGTCGACATCGACGTTGGCCTTGAACGATTCCACGGTTTGGGTACCAAAGAGCTCATCGTCGAATGTGAGGCGCGTCTTACTGGGCATGGTGAGCCCGTCGACTTCCATGTACTCGTCGACGTACACCTTCTTGGTGACCGGAGCCTGGGTCATGGGCGAAGTTCCCGGCTGTTCGATCATGACGATCTGGTTGCTTTCGGCGTCGATGTAGATGATCCGGTAATCATCGCCAACCCCCGTCGCGTAGACCGGGTTGCACATCTTGCCTTCAACCTCCTGGGGATCGAGAGCCTGGAAGGTCCAGATGTCCAGGTTACGCAGGATGCCCAACCTGTCGGTCTGCAGATCCTCTTTGGCGCTGGCCAGATCATCGCCCTCGAGGGCAGTGTCGCCCCCGGGGCCCGTGGACCAACCGGAGTCACCGTTGATGACACTGGTCATGTTGCCGAAGGGCGTCTTCGTCAGGGTGTAAGCCTTGTCCGGGTAGGCGACCTGAATTTCAGTGGTGAAGGTCAGATCCATACCCTGGATAGTGGCTTCGAGCACCGATGTCTCGCTGTAGCTCTTGATGTCCGCGAACTTGGCCTGTCCGCCTGAGGCTTCCGCCGTGGCGGCCATCAGGGCCTGGCCCGCTTCCAGACTGGCCGGAGAGGCCAGCGGAACGTCCATGGCCGGCTCAGGGATTGTGATGTCCACCATGGTCACCGGACCGAACTTGGTGAAATCGCCGTCCCAGTCGGCGTAGTTGCCGACCGCCAGGATGGTCATCCGGTCGGGATGCCACACGGCCTGGGTGGCTTCGAGCACCTGTTCCTTCGTCATGGTCTTGACCTGTTCCTGATACTTCTGCAGGAAGTCCGACTCATAACCGTAGCGTTCGAACATGACCATGCGGTCGAGGATCTCACGCTTGGTATCGTAGCTGAACACCTCGGAGTTCAGGATCCCGTCCTTGGCGATCGCCAGTTCCTCGTCGGTGACCGGCTCGGTGATCATCTTCTGGATCTCGGCCAACACGGCCTCCGTGGCGTGCTCGCAGGATTCACTCTTGGTCATGGTGAAGGCCACGAACAATCCGGGATTGCGGAACCCGGTACCGCTGCTGCTGCCCACCGAATAGGCCAGGCCCTGGCGACTGCGGACCTCGTTGAACAGGCGCGTCGCGAAACCGCCGCCAAGGATCCGGTTGCCCACCTGGACACCCGCGTAATACTGGCTGTCGGCGCGGATACCCTTGTGGGCCATGAAGACCGTGCTCTGGGTCAGGTCATCCTTGTCCACGATGTTCACGGTGCGCGGGAAGTCGGGGATCTCCGGATCCGCCGGCAGCGGCACGGTGGCTTTTTCCCAGTCGGCAAACGCGGCCTCGATCTTGGCCACCATCTCCTGGCTGTCGAAGTCCCCGATCACGACCAGGTACATGCGGTCGGGATGGAACCAGTCGGCGTGGAAATCGACCATGTCCTGCTGGGTAACCGCGGCCACGGTCGCGTATTCCGCGTGCCGGGCCATGGGGTGATCGGCCCCGAAGACGGCCTTCATGGCCTCACGCTGGGCAATACCCATCGGTTCATCGTTGCGCCGGCTGATGGAGGCTTTCATCTGCTCCCTGGCCAGCTTGATCTTATCCTCGGGGAAGGCTGGATTGCGCAGGATGTCGGCCAGCAATTCCAGGCCGAGATCCGTGTCTTCCTTCATGGCCGAGAGGTAGGCCCCACCGCTGGACTGGCCGATCCATGTCTCGATGGCCAGACCGCGGGATTCGACAAGCTCATCGAGGTCGTCACCGTTGCGGGTCTGAGTACCACCAGAGCGCATGACCGTGCCGGTCATGTCCGCCAGGCCGACCTTTTCGGCAGGTTCGTAGATGCTGCCAGCGTCAATGGTCGCGCTCAATTCGATCAGCGGGAATTTGTGATCTTCGGCCAGATACAGGATCATGCCGCTCTCCAGTTCCACCCGTTCGTAGGCAGGCATCTGGATCGCGTTCAGTTCGGGAATCTTGATCTTTTCCCAGGGCTTTTTCGCCAGGCTGACGGGAGCAACCGCCATCGTGACGAACACGAGCACCAGGAGCATGGTGACCATTGTCCGGTTCATCTGCTTCATGATCGATCCTTTCAGCGCCCCACCGCGTCGGGCGGGGCGACAGAAGCTCCCTAGGAGGCCTCTTCGGTTTCAATGATGGCGACGGTGCGGTTGGTCTTGACGAAAATCTCGCCCGCCACCCGCTTGACATCCTCGAGGGTCACCGCTTCGATCTCTTCGACTTCCTTGAAAAGATCGCGCCAGTCACCGTTGTACGTCTGATGCCAGGCCAACTGGCTGGCCATGCCGGAATTGCCCCGCAGTCCGCGGATGAAGTTGGCGCGCGTGCGCTGCTTCACGGCTTCGAGTTCCTCGGCGGTGATGCCTTCGGTTGCGATCTTGTCGATCTCGGCGAAGACGGCGCTTTCCATGTCCGCGCCGGTCTTGCCCTTGACCGGGACGGCGAAGCAAATCAGGCCCGTCTGATACTTCTGGCCCGGAAAGCCCGGGAACGTCATGGCCTGCACGGCGATCTGCTGGTCCTTGACCAGACTCTTGTACAGACGACTGGTGCGACCCTGGCCCAAAACGTCGGCGATGACCTCGTACACGGGCCAGTCGGGATGTTTGACGTTTTCAATGTGGTATCCGGCAACAAACACGGGCTGCGCGGGATCCATCAGGACCATCCGCTTTTCACCCAGCTGCTTGGGCTCGAAGGTCTCCACCGGCTGGGGATTGCCGGCGGGAATGGCCGAGAAGTACTTCTTGGCATACTTCTGGACCTCGTCGAACTGCACGTCGCCCACCAGGGTGACCACGATGTTGGATCCAACGTAGTTCTCATTGAAGTAATTCCGGCAGTCGTCGCGGCTGATGTTCTGGATGTCGGACATATAACCGATGGTCGAATGGTGGTAACCGTTGGCCATGAACATCAGGTTCTGGAATTGCTCGATCAGGCGACCGATGGGATTGTTGTCCGTCCGCATGCGACGTTCTTCGGTGACCGGACCATCCTTCTCCGTGTAGAACTCGCGGAGTACCGGATCGGACATGCGGGAGCCCTCGAGGTAGGCCCACAACTCCAGACGATTGCTGGGGAAGTTATAGAGGTACACCGTCACGTCGGTGCTGGTATAGGCGTTCAGCCCCTGGCCGCCGTTGTTCTCGACGATCTGGCCGAACTCGTTGGTCACCACGAATTCCCGCGCGGCATCCTTGGCGGCGGTGAATGCCGCCTCCAGTTCCGCGAGCCTGGTGGAGTCCGCGGTTGCGCCCTTCAGACGTTCAACCTTGAGCGCGGCGAAGGTTTCATCTTCGATGGCCATCGCTTTCTTTTCGGCCTTTTTATCATTGGTGCCGATCTCCGAAGTACCCTTGAAGGCCATGTGCTCCAGAATGTGTGAAAGTCCGGTGATCCCCCGGACCTCGTTGGCGCTGCCCACGTTCACGAAGGTGTGGAATGAAAACACCGGGACGTCGTGGTTTTCCAGAACGATGAAGTGCACCCCGTTATCGAGGGTGAACTCCTGGATCTGGCCCTCGAGATCGAGGTAGGTCTGGGCGACCGCCCCGGAAGCGACCAGCAGCAGGGCTGCGGCGGCAACCAGGGTCAGAATACGGTTTCTAGCAGGCATAACGCCTCCGATGTTTTGCCCTGGAATACAGGGCGGCACGAATCTGGTCCGGCCAAATCACAGCCGGGCGGGGTGGATCGGAAAATCAGCCCAAATCTCCATAGAATTCGGGCGCGATGTCGGGGAGGGGAAACGTCCGTGGAAACTAGTAATTGGCCCTCTTAAAGTCAATGGGTCGGTGGTACGTACCAAAGGCGGGCGGTGTTCCGATTGTTTTGAAATGTCCTCAGGCCTTCGGCCCTGCGGATTATTCAAAACAATCGGAACACCGTCCGCCTTTGGTAAGCACCAACCCCTTACTTCAAGAGGGTCATTTTGCCGATTTTTACCTCGCCCGCTGCGCGGGCCTCGTAGAAGTAGACACCACTGGCGGCGGCCGAGCCCAGGTTGTCGGCGCCATCCCAGACAATCGTCTGGTCTTCGCCGGCGGGACGGGGGCCGTCGATCAGGGTTTTCACGAGCTGGCCACGCACATTGAAGACGCTCAGCTTGAAGTGACCCGCTCTGGGCAGCGAGTACTTGATCGTCGTGCTCGGGTTGAAGGGGTTCGGGTAATTGCTGGTCTGGAAGGTGATGCCGGGCAGATCCGTCCCAACGACATAGACATGTCCATATATTCCGAAAAAATTCAGAACATCGTGTAATATCCGGCTGCGGTCGGCAATGGACGGTCCGGGGTGCCAACTGTAGGGATCGGTATAGATATACATCAAGTCCACGGGCATGGAAATGACCCGACTGGTACCCACCCTGTTCAGGGTGGCCGCGGAATATGGATAGGTATAGGGACCGGTAAATTCGGCCAGGCGCACCGCCGGTCCCCTGCTCTGCACCCCGTCGAAGGTATTGATACCGGCGCAACCACCGAAGGCAATCCAGGTGGACAGACTGTAGAACACCGGATTACCCGAACCGCCCACAGTGCTCACCAACGGTGTCGTCTGGTTGCTGATATAGGGTCGCACATTATCGGTCACCAGGGAAACGCCCATGTACTCCTCGAGGAAAGTCAGGCTGGCAGGTCCGGTCTGGGACAAATCGCTCGCCAGATCGTCACCGGTCAGGAACATATCCTTGCCGCCGATGTCGAGCCAGTTGGTCAGGGTTCCCACATCATCGCCGGCATCGTTATCGTAGTCACCGTTGGCGATGGTGTTCACACCCAGATCACCACAGGTGTAAAGGATGTCATCGTAGTCCTGCAGCATGAGATGGCCGGCTCGCCCACCGATACCGTTGCCCACACCGGAACTGGGTCCGTTGACATAGTACACGTCGTAGTCCACACCGGACCACATACCAAAATTGTTGAGGGCGGTATACCATTCATCCTCCCCTCCACGGTTGGCAAAGTCGTTGATGAACAGGGTTCCCGGTTGATCGTACCCCGAGTAGGCCTCAAAAATGCTCGGCAGGGCCCGGACCGTGAAGGTCGAGTTGTAACCCATCGGGTCGCCGAAGCCGGTGCTGAAACCCGTGGTGTCGGCGGGCATGAGCGAAGTCTGGGGATCGGAACCGCCAACGCCGCCGATGGCATCCGTCGCGGAGATGTAGTAATGCAGCACGTCACCCGGGAACAGGAAACCCGTATCCGGCAGGTCGAAGGCCCACTTGCCGGGGGTTGGCGCAACACTGAAAACGGCCGGAGCACCAACCGCGAAACCCATGTCCGGCAGTCCGGCGGTACGATAGGGATCAAAGACCGGATTACGATCCAGGATGTAGTACAACCTCGGAAGCCC
>JAGLCY010000205.1 GCA_023270185.1 Candidatus Krumholzibacteriia bacterium
GTGGGCGACCTGGATCTGGGTCAGGCCGTCGAGGCCGTATCGAAGGCCTTCGGTAGCTGGGGTCCGGGTGTGTCACCCGCGCCCGAGGTTCCGCCAGTCCATGCATACGATGGACCCAGAATCGTCGTGATCGACAAACCCGGCGCCGAACAGAGCTATATCGTCGGTGGCTATCCCGGCTTGCCCCGTCAGGACCCCGGTTACCAGGCTTTCAAGGTGGCAAACACGGTTTTCGGCGGGCAGTTCGCCTCGCGGATCAACCTGAATCTGCGCGAAGACAAGGGATACACGTACGGCGTGCGTTCCCGGATGGTCGGTTTTCGGGACGGCGGTATCTTCCTGCTGACCGCGCCGGTGGAAACTCCGGTCACCCGGGCCTCGGTCGAGGAGTTGATTGGTGAGATGACGGACATTCGCGGACCGCGGCCCATGACCGATACGGAACTGGTCGACAGTAAAAATCGTCTGATCATGGGTTTCCCCCAAAAATTCCAGTCCTACAGCGGGGTGGCGGGCAGCCTGGGCAGTTTGCTGATCTACGATTTACCGCTGGATGACTGGCAAACCTTCAACGATCGGGTGAACACCTTCTCCGCGGCGGATATGGCCGAGGTCATTGGCAGCCAGATCGATCCGGATCGTGTGGTCTGGGTTATCGTGGGGGATTGGGACGTGATCGGAGAAGATCTGAAAGCCCTGGATATGGGTGAGGTCGAGGTGATTGTTTCGGATCAGTCCTGAGTATTCGGTTGTTTCTCGAAAAATACCGGGCCGCTCCCAAGGGGGCGGCCCGGTACTTTTAAGTTAACCAGCCTGGTGACGTCAGGCCGCCCTGCGCCGGGTCTGAACGATCACGATGACCGCCACGAAGGCGACGATCAGGGGGACCCAGAAGTAATCCTCCAACATCACCACGGCCACGAAGGTCGCCGCCAGAATCAATCCCACAATGGCCATGCGCCAGTTGAAGTGCACTCCGGCCAGAGCTGCCGTGAGCGAAAGCAGGAGCAGGGCCAGCAAGCCCGGGGTCGAAGGGTTCTCGAACACCATGGCCGTCTGCATAAGAAAGATCAGCATGATGCCCACAATCAGCGTTCCCCAGTGCAATGCCTGCTTCTTGACACGGGTGCTCTGGTCACCGGGAATGTCCTGATCGCTCTTCCAGGCCAAGCCGATGCTGACGCCCCCGAACACGACGGCCATCGCCAGCCAGTACCAGAATCCGTATTTCACCGAATAGTCCATGATGGCGACCCCGACCACGGACAGGACGACCAGGATACTGTAGATCCAACCCTGATACTTGTGGGACGAGTTGCCGGATGTGGAATTCATCGAGTTCATGGCGGAGCTCCTCAGGGGAACGGGAAATCGGATCAAATCTTTCCTCAGTCCCGTCAGCATAGCCAGCGCATGCCGATACGACAACACTTTGCTGGGATCAGGGGGCTGAATCCAGGGACTCATTCGTTAAGTCAATCGCGTGGTGGGCTGGCGAGAACCCCCCGGGGGGTCCTTTTATGTGCCCTTTTTTGAGGTTTTGTCGCCGAGTCGGTTAATCCGTAATTTCCATCTCCCTGATTTCGGCTGAACCCCTTTCAGGTAGCGACCAACCCCGCCTGCCCCTATCCTGAATGCCATGCTAAACATCCGTTCCATCTCCCGGCTCACCATGGCTGTTGCCCTTGTAACGGGGGCCACGATTCTGTGCGCCGGATGTTCAAACAAAAATCAACCGACCGATGCCAATCCGGTTGTGATCACCCTGGAAGCCGTGCCTGGGGATGCCACCCCCGGTGATTCGGTAACCCTGGTCTGGAAATTCAATCTGGCCGCCGATTGGCATCTGTATTGGGCCGGCCGGAACGACAATGGCTTTCCTCCCCTGATTGATCTGGAATTGCCGGATGGTTGGGTGGCGGGCGGGCTGCAGTGGCCGGTTCCCGAACGTTTTGTGTCGGACGGGGACATCCTGGATCATGTTTATTTCGGGGAGTTGATCCTGATCCAGAAACTCGGGGCACCGGATGATGCGATCCTGGACAGCCAGGTCGAGATCACCGCCGATGTCCAGTGGCTGGCCTGCAAGGACATGTGTGTTCCGGGCAAGATGGGTCTGACGCTGAGTATCCCTGTGCGGTCCCATGTGAAAACCCGTGAGCACAACAACGCTTCGGTGGCGGCCGCCCGTCTTCCTGGACCATTGCCCGACCGGATCCTGGAGACGAGATGGGAGGGAGCGACCTTCCATATTCATAGTCCCGGAGCCAGGCGTCTGACCTTCATGCCCACGGATGATTGTGGCCAACTTGTCGATCTGCTGTCGGACGGCCAGGCGGAACGGTTGGCGCTCCGGTTCAAACCGAAAAGAGAAACTGTGGGGCCGGTTCGGGGTTTGATCACAATTGAAGAGGCCGGCGGGGAATCCCGCACCTACCGTTTGGATTATCCGGCGGTCCTTCGTGAGGCCGTCAAACCTGGAAAAACCAATATGTAGCGACAGCTTTGAACGCCCTGTGGGAAGGGGAAAAAGCCGAAACACCAGAAACTTCGATCCACGGCCCCAGCGTCAAATCTGGGCACTGATAATGCTAATCAAGTTAACTAATTTAATTACAATGTGATACGGGAGGCCTCACGCTCCTCGAATTCATATCATAGTTGTATGTTTTGTTAAAAAACTGCTCGATTCTGTTTAAATATTGACAATAAGATGACATGTTTTCATACTTTTGTAGTCATGAAAGTTCAGAATCTTGAAATCTTTGAAATCCACGCGTCCTATTGTCGCGTCCTGGCCAGTCCCCTGCGGTTGGCCATCTTGGCGTGTCTGGACAAAAAGGAACTCAGTGTGGGCGAGCTGGCCGAAATTTTCGGCGTTCCCCTTTCCACAATCAGTCGCCATTTGAGCGCACTGAAGGGCAGGCACCTCGTGTTGGCCCGCAAAGAGGGGCATAAGGTTTTCTACAGTCCCGCCGACCGGCGGATCGTTGATGCCTGCAGCCTCATCCGGACAGTTTTGATCGACGGCATGAAAAAGCGAGGCGAAATCGCCATGGAAATCAAACCCGACGAAATCATCGTCGACGACTAGAGGGGCCTCTCATGGAACGAAGGGATTTCCTCAAGAACCTGTGCATCGCCGGGGCATCCGCCGTAGGTGTGGCCGCGGCGGGCGAGGCTGAGGCTGCCCATGAAAAAAAGGAATTCGTGTCGGTACTCGTCGATACGACCCGCTGCATCGGCTGTCGCAACTGCGAAGTGGCCTGCGCCACCGAGAACGGCCTGCCGATTCCGGACAACAAGGACAAGACCGTTTTCGATGCGATACGGGAAATGACTCCGGACCAATGGACCGTGGTCAACCGTTTCGACACCGATAACGGTGAGATCTTCGTCAAGAAGCAGTGCATGCATTGCAACCAGGCGGCCTGTTCGACAGCCTGCCTGACCCAGGCCATGTACAAGACGGAGAACGGGCCGGTCATCTGGCGGGCCAACAAATGCATGGGCTGCCGCTTCTGCATGGTCTCGTGCCCCTTCGTGGTGCCAAAGTTCGAATACCACAGCGCGAATCCCAAGATCCAGAAGTGCATTTTATGCTACGAGCGTCTGGAAGACGGCGGAATTCCGGCCTGTGTCGAATCCTGCCCCGTGGATGCCCTCCAGTTCGGGACCCGCCGGGATATGGTGCGGATCGCCCGGAACCGGGTGGCCGATTTCCCGGAGCGGTACATAGACCACGTCTACGGTGAGAACGAGGTGGGCGGTACCGGCTGGCTCTACCTGTCGGAAGTACCCTTCGACCAGATCGGGTTCCGTGATGATCTGAGCCACGAACCGGTTCCCGCGCTGACCCAGGAGTTCCTCTACGCGGTTCCGGTTGTGTTCCTGTTGTGGCCCGCCTTCCTGAACGGTATGCGCTACATGAAGACGGAAGATGAAGAAGAAACGCAGATCGCGGAAATCTACAACCCTGGAGATGAATCATGAGCGAATTCCAGGCTTCCAGCTCTCCGCAGATCGTACCAATGGAGAGCGATTCCACGGAACCGAGTTCTCCTCAGATCGGCAGCATCGGGGATTTCCTGCGTTTCCTGCTGAGTGAAATGAAACCCAAGGGCAAGTTGATCACGCCCTTCAATGTGATTTCGTCGATCATCGTGGCCGTGGGTTTGGTCCTGATCGTGATCCGCTTCGTCTACGGGATCGGCGCCATCACCAATCTGGATCAGGAAAATCCCTGGGGCATCTGGATCGGGTTCGATGTGGTCACGGGCGTCGCCATGGCGGGCGGGGCCTACGTCATGACTTTCATCGTCTACATCCTGGGCCGGAAGCGTTATCACTCCATCGTCAGGTCGGTGGTCCTGAACGGGTTCCTTGCCTACCTGTTCTACGCCGGCGCCCTGATGCTGGATCTGGGACGGCCCTGGAACATCATCAACCCGATCATCGGCAACAACTTCGGGGTCAGCTCGGTGCTGTTCCTGGTGGCTTGGCACTTCATGCTCTACATGGCGGCGGAACTCATTGAATTCTCCCCCGCGATTGCCGAATGGCTGGGCATGAAGAAATTGCGCAAGGTCCTCGGCGGTCTGACGATCGCTTCGGTGATCTTCGGCATCACCCTGTCGACCCTGCATCAGTCGGGGCTGGGCGCCCTGTTCCTGATGGCCGAAAGCAAGATTCACCCCCTGTGGTACACGGAATTTATCCCGGTGCTTTTCCTGGTGTCGAGCGTGTTTGCCGGCCTGTCGATGGTGATCCTCGAAGGCTCTCTCAGCCACAAGGTCTTTGCGGACCGGTTGAGCAAGGACCTGCATCACCACCACGACGATATCACGATCGGGCTCGGCAAGATCTGCGCCGGGGCCATGTTCGTCTATTTCTTCCTCAAGGTGCTGGTGCTGATCCACGGCCAGCAGTGGGATTTGCTGATGACCGGTTGGGGCGCCTGGTTCCTGGTCGAGTTCATTGGCTTCGTGCTGATCCCTCTGGCGCTGTTCTATCGAGCCGTTCAGGAGGAGAATGTCAAGATGGTCAAGGTGGCCGCCGCCCTGGCTCTGACGGGTATCATCCTGAACCGGATCAACATTTCGGTCATTGCCTTCAACTGGTTCGCGGAAAACCCCTACACCCCCCATTGGGCGGAATACTGGGTCACCGCGACAATCATTTGCCTGGAGATCTGGGCCCTGCGGTGGATCGTCAACCGGATGCCGGTACTTGGGGACCCGCCTGCCTGGGCGCGGGACATGGATCATTAGGAAAGGTGCCATCATGGCTGAGTACACGTTTGTCGATATCTTCGCCACCAAAGGCCTCGAATACATGGTGGTCCTGCTCTACTTCGTCTTGTTCGTGTTTTTTTCGAAAAACTTGAATTCGTCTCAAAAAAGCGGCAAAAAGCCGGCCCGAAAGGATTAGTCATGCGGATTTTCCACAAACCGGAACATGCCGAAACTCCGACCATATGGGCCTTGGCTCTGGTGCTTGGAGTGGGACTGGCGGTCTACTGCTCTCCTGTCCAAGCAGCTGAGGACTATGTTCCCCATTCCAATGCGGGTACCGTCTGTTCCCTGTGCCATACCTGTGAGTTTCCGACCGGGGACGATCTTTGTCTCAGCAAGGATTTCTGCATGAGGTCCAAGGGGGCGCACGGGGAGGGGGGATTGCCGGGTCAGAAGATCATGATCATGGACGAATTGGAGAAAGTCTACGACCCGGTCTATTTCAATCATGAAAAACACGCCCAAATGAGCGGGATGAGCAATGGTTGCGTGGAATGCCACCACTTCATGCCGTCTTCGGCCGGACATCCCGCCTGCAAGGAGTGCCACGTTGCCGAAAATCTGCACAGCAAGATCGAGCCCGGGCTGAAAGCGGCCTACCACCGCCAGTGCATGGGATGTCACACGGAATGGGATACCGAAACCCATTGCGAGTTCTGCCACCGCAAGAAGGTGGGGGGGATGACCGATGCCGAATTGGAAAAACTGCCTTTCTCGGGCCACGCACCGCCTCTGGTGGTCAAGGATCTGATCATTTTCGAGACCGATTATGACGACGGGGACAAGGTGCCTTTCCACCACAGCAACCATGTGGAGCTCTACAACCGGGACTGCAGTGTCTGTCACACCAACGAGACCTGTGCCAGTTGCCATGTCCACGGCACCGAGTCCCATCCCCTGGGGTTGATCAGCGATGTTGATCTTCACGACACCTGCTACCAGTGCCATGACGAGGAAAAAGGCTGCGAGCAGTGTCACGGACGCGATGCCAACGACCTGTTCGACCATGCCGAGGTCGGCTGGGAACTACAGCCATACCATAAGGTTCTGCAGTGCACCGATTGCCATCACACGCACGGCAAGTACACCGCCAACGACCCACGTTGTGAAACCTGCCACTACGATGGCTGGGATGAAAAGCACTTCAACCACGGTGTCACCGGGGTGGTTCTGGACGAGGTCCATTCGGATATGGAATGCATGGATTGCCACGTAAGAGGGGTAGGGACCCAATCCAAGTGCGACGATTGCCACGACGATGGCCGCAAGTGGGTCAGGCACGGCAGCTTCGGTCCGGGAATCGATTAGTTCAGGTCATGCAATAATCCGAAAAAACGGGGCGGCCGGTCGGCCGCCCCGTCCTTTTTCTCCCTGCCCGGCTATTTCCTGATTCCGGGCAACCTATCCGGCGACATGGGTTCATCGTGGCAGTCCTCACAGCTGGGTCGGACGCTGAAGTTCATCTCCAGGTGGCAGTCACTGCAATCCAGATCCACATGGTCTTCACTCAATGTCAATCCGGTGACACCGTGGTCAAATTCCCCGACTTCCCAGTGGATGTGGCAGGAGGTGCATTTGTCCGAGGGCGTGCGGAAATCCCGAGGTGAACCGTGGCAGGTGATGCAGGCCACATCGGTGTGATGGGGTTCCAGGGCCCAACCGGCGGTCCTGGTGTGTTCGAACCTCGGTTTGCTTTGCTCCGTGTGGCAGAAGGCACAATCCCTCTGACCGTGGCAGGAACAACAGGTTGTCACATGGTCGACCCGGGTTTTCTGAGCTTTGGGTTTTTCAGGCTCGTGGCATCGGCTGCAACTATCGCCCCGGTGGCAATCCACGCAATTGAGGCCGAAATTGTCGACATGGTCCACATGATGGAAGGTTACAACGGGTCCTTCCTCATAGGTGGTTTGGTATGTGAAGGTCGGCGGTGATGTGATGTTGGGGTGAGGAATACCCACGATGTCGGTGGTGTCCGGCACGGCCGTGCCGATGCCCTCGTGGACCTGTTCGTGACAGAACCCACAGGCGCTTGCGTGACTCCAGTCCCGATGGCAATTCATGCATTGCCTGTGATAGGCGCCCTTGAGAGCCGGCTGGTTCAGGCTGACCGGGCCTTTGGCTGCATCGTGGCACTCCCGGCAGGGAGGGATGACGCCCGACTGCTCGGAGTAGTGGTGACAGTTCTCGCAACCGCCGGTCATGTTTGACATTTCCGCATGCAGGCGGTGGGCGAAGACCACCGGACGGTAAAGGTCCGCCAGCTGGTCGATGATGACGATTTCCGGTCCTTCCGCCACTTCGTGATGACCGTAGAAATGGGCACCGTGACGGGGGCAATTGACCAGACAGGGGTCGTCCGGCGTGGGTTTCTCGCACGTATGGCAGCTAACGCAGGCGGTCACCTTTTCGGCACTCGGGAAATGCTTGGAGTCCTTTGGGTGTTTGGGATCCACGATCTGACCGGCGGCCAGGTTCGGGACCACAATCAGGATCAGGCCGAGAAACAGCAACCGAATAATTGATGATTTACGCATGTTCGATCTCCTCCTCGGCAGGCAGGACAGGGAAGATGAATACCCAGGCTCGGTAGATGAGCACGATCAGGGAGATCATACCCACCGTAAGCAAAATTTCGGTCCAGGCGGGGAAATACTGGCCTTCGGAGTAGGGTGGGATGTAGCCGGTGACAAAGACGTTGAACCGGTTGAGAACCACCCCGAACACGACCATGGCCGCCGCCGAAAAAAGCCAGACGGGGTTTCGTCGGAGCCGGTGGCTGAGAAAGAGGAAGGCAGGAATAACCACGCCCACGACGATTTCGATCCAGAACATCATCGAACGGAAGTTGGCTTCGAACATGAGAGGCCAGGCATCCCGGTTGACCAGGTCGATGACCTTGGCTGCGAAGTAGACGACCAGCAGCAGCGGGATCATGCGGGCCAGCGGGCTAAGCACATGCATCTCGATGGGACGCTTGAAGGATCGCGAGGCCAGGATCGATTCGAAGACGGCCATGGACAGACCCACCGCGAAGGCCGACAGCAGGAAGAGCAGGGGCAACACCGGGGTGAACCACAGGGGATAGAGCTTGCTCGGGGCGATGGCCATCAGGGTTCCCAACGATGACTGGTGCGCGCAGGACAGGACCACGCCGGCGATGATGAAGAAGGACATCACCCGGGAAAGGGTCTTGTCCAGGATGCGCAAAAGCCCGTCCAGGAATCCATTCAGCTTGCCCAGTATACCCGGTAGATTCACCCGGCCGATGAAGCGCTCGCAGACAATGGGCAAAAATTCGATGTACAGCACGGTCAGATAGATCATAACGCACATGCCGACCTCGAAGAGGGCGGAGTTGCCCTGCCACATCGAAGGCATCATCACATGCCAGATGTTGTAGTAACGGCCCAGATCGACGACGACCGCGAGAGCTACGAAAGTGTAGCCGATGGCCGCGGTCAGCAGGGCCGGCCTGACCAGGACGTGGTACTTCTCATTGTTCATGATGTGGGCGATGAAGGCCATAGTGAATCCGCCCGCGGCCAGGGCGACGCCCGAAGCCACGTCGATGCCGATCCAGATACCCCACGGGTACTGGTTATTTAAATTGGTCATCGCTCCGAGCCCGAGGAACAGGCGAACCGCAAAGGTGATTAGTCCGGCGGCGGCCAGGATCGCAATCACGATCACCCCGGGGGTGAAGAAGGGGACCGCCGAGTTGCCGAACAACGGTTGGGCTTTGTGGTGGCCGTCGTGTGGGTTGTCCGGAAGGGCCGCGTTGTCTTGTTGCATGGAATCAGCCATTTTCGTCCTCCTTTTCCTTCCGTTTGTCACTGGACGATTTCATCAGGATGCTCAGAATTCCGAACAGCATCAGGGGACCGGTAAAGCCCTTGAAGATCCCATGCTGGATGGTTTCAGTGATCACGGAGGGGCTTTCGTTGGGAAGATCCGGGATATCGATCTCCGCGGATGGCCGGTCGGTGATCATCAGCCAGGAGGTTCCGCCGACTATTTGCTCCCCGATAACCTCGGGGTGATACCGGCCGGGATTCTCCGCGAGCCGCCTGTGGGCCAGTTCCAGGAGTTCGAACCGTGGGCCGAAGACCAAGGCTTCCGGGGGGCACATCTCCACGCAGGCCGGGGCACGACCTTCCTTCAGGGTCCGTTCGGCGCACATGGTGCATTTCATGACCCGGGGCGTAAGGGGCTCGGCGTACTCGTAGGCCGGAATTTGGAATGGGCAGGCAACCAGGCAGTAACGGCAGCCGATGCATTTCCAGGCATCGTAGGTCACCGGACCCATGGGGGATTTTTCCAAAGCGCCCACGATACAGGCCGATACGCAGGCCGGATGTTCGCAATGCAGACACTGCACCTTGACGTCGAGTGGCTGTTGGGTGCCGGCAGGTGGGGAGTAACGGTTCACGACGGTGTACGCCTCAGCGTTCGGTCGCCGCATCTCGTCGAACACGCTGGTGTCGCCATAGGATTCCAGATCCCCGTGCGGCAACCCGTTCTGTTCGGCGCACGCCCATTCGCACCGGCGACAGCCGATGCACAGGGTCGTGTCGGTCAGAACGCCGAACCTGTCCGGATCCAGATCGGGATGCGGCGCGGAGGCTTCGGCTCCGACCGCGGTCAAGGCCGCGGTACCCGCAGCCGTCCCCGTGATTTTGAGGAAATCCCGACGACTGACCATAATGTTGTCCTCCTCTTTACTTCACTTCCGGACCTTTGTCCGGGCCACCTTGTCTGACCTCGGCGGACTGCCGGGCCTTTTTCTTTTCCGGCAAGACACAAAGGCCCTTGCAGGATTCGATCACACAGATCTCCCCGCAACTTCCTCCGCATTGCAGGCAGATCAATTCGGTGTCCTGTTCCCCGGCGAGGGTGTAGATGACGACTTTCTTCACAAGATCCAGGAGGTGAACTTTTTCCTGATGGGAAAATTGTTCCAGAAGAAGTTCCTGCTTCTTGTCGAGGATTTTGTCGTAATCCCGGAGAATTCTGGATCCCTCCCCGAGAAGTATTATATCGAGGCTGCGGCGATCTCCGGGTTTTATCCGTCTGGCCACAAGTTTCAAATGTTCGAGCCGGTCGATGTTTTTGCTTATGGCGGCATTGCTGATATTCAACAGCCGGGCCAGATCGCTGATCTGAAAATCCCCACCCGTGGCCAGGACCTTCAGAATTGTGAATTGGTTGCTTGTCAGATTGATGGGAGTGGCACTCGCCAAGGTGCTGCGGTGGCATATATCTCCGACAACCTGAGCCATGATCTTTATATTTTGGCTGAGTTCCCTATCTAAAACTGTCATGTTGTTCATGTTTTACCTCATTTATTGTTAACCGGGTTAAGTATCGTTGAGTGGCAAAGGAATGCAAGAAAAAATTATAAAAGATCCTGTTTAAACACTTTAGTCGCAGTAAATTACTAGTATTTTAGTATGTGTTGTCAAAATTTTATCAGGGTATTGTGATTGAGTCCAAAATCAGTAGGGAACGGAGATCGGTTTGCCTTTGGTGTCAACGTTCACATAAGTGACCTCGGCTTCGGTCACGGCCACCACTTCTCCGTCCGTGCGCCGGGTGGCTTCCACCGTGACCAGCACCTTGAGCGAAGTGTGTCCCACCTTGAGGATGTCCGCGTAGAAACTGACCAGGTCACCCACCTGCACCGGCTGGTGGAAAATGACCTGGTCCATGGCAACGGTGACCACATGGCGGCAGCCGTTCCGGATCGCGCCCACGGCACCGGCCTGATCGATGTAACTGAGGATCACGCCGCCGAAGATGGTGCCGTGGTGATTGGTATCCCGGGGCATCATCAATACCCTGATGGCCGCGTTGCGATGATCCCCGGGCATAAGACATTCCTCCTAGAACGAGATCCAGAAAGCGATTTCCGGGTACCATGTGTCGGTGTCACCGGAAAACACGTCGTCGTTGAATTTTTCGTACACGGCACCCACCGCAAGATAACTTCTGCCCTTGTTCATGGCGATGCCGACACGCCCGCCATAGGAATCGTAGTCGGGAATGTGGAGAGGATTGTCACCGGTGACGAAGGTCTTGCGCCAGAAAGCGCCGATGTAAGGCTTGAATGATTTCATCTTCCACATTACATAACGAACCTGGGGCGTCACTTTCCAGAAAGTGGGATCCTGCAGGATCCAGCCTTCCACGTCCACTCCGGCTTCCAGGCCGTTCAGCAGGTAATAACCCACTCCGGCGCCGAGAATGACGTAGGTCTGGTTGTAGGTGCTGCCCGCGCCACCGTAGAAACCGACACGGACCTTGCCTTTGCTGAAGGGACCAGCATCAGGTCCTTTTTTGGGCGGCGGCGGCGGGGGGGTCGTGGCTTGGGAAACGGTCTGATCGCTCTGTGTTTCCGGCTCGTTCGTTGGTTCCTGGTCAGTTTGGGCCAAAGCGGCCGGGACCAGGAAAACAAGTACCAAAGCGGCGACCAGCAGGGTTCCGGCCAGTGTTTGCAAGCGATTTCGTTCAGCCATGGATTCCCTCCATCTGGAATCGGGTTGGATGGATGTGAAGTTCGGCCGACCCTAGCACGAAACGGGAAAATTCACCCTCGAAATGTGCTGTTGCATTACCAGAGGCCTTGACCCGGCGGGAATTCCGGTTTTGATTGTCACCAACGATTTCGGTTCCCTTTTGACCAGCCCAAACCCGATGGAGTTACCATGAAGACCATTATTCCCGCTCGCGCGGCGTTTTCCTGCCTTTTCCTGACGGCCCTGCTGGCCGGTTCGGTCCAGGCCGGAATTCCCGATACGTTTACCAACTTGAAAGTTTTTCCCAGGGATATCGGCAAGCAAAACCTCCTGAGCGCCATGCGTGATTTTTCCACGGCCCTGGATGTGCGCTGTACCTTTTGCCACGTCCAGAAGACTCCTGGAGATTTTGACAGCATCGACTGGGCCAGCGACGAAATTAAACACAAGGACGCGTCCCGGGGCATGATGACCATGGTCAGGAATATCAACAGCGAGTTGCTGCCGGCCTCAACGGGTGAATCGGGTGGGCGGGTGCGCTGCATCACCTGCCACCGTGGACTCGAAAATCCCCAGACCCTGGATCACCTTCTACTGGAGACAATCGAAAAGGACGGCGTGGATGTCGGCATCGCCAGGTATCGCGAACTGAGGGATGAATACTACGGAAAGGGCGCCTACAACTTCAGTCCCTCGACCCTGAATGAGGTGGCCGAGACGCTGGCCCAGTCCCGTGGTGACATGACCGGCGCGGTGAAGGTGCTGGACCTGGGCATCGAGATGAACCCGGATGATTCGATCACCTACCTGATGAAGGGCAAGATCCTGATGTTCCAGGGAGACAAGGAAGGCGCTCTGGCCAGTATGAACAAGGCCCTCGAACTCGACCCGGGCAACGAACAGATCATCAGGATCCTGGACGGAATCAACAAGTAGCCGGAGCGACAAGTCGTGAAATGGAAGATGTCCCGCAAGTTGATCATCAGCGCCGCGGTCCTCGCGGCGCTGATCCTGTTGATCCAGCTGGTTCCCGTCGAACAGACAAATCCTCCGGTGGAAGCGGACCTGGTCGCGCCCGCGCCGGTCAAGGATATCCTGCGGCGCGCCTGCTACGACTGCCACTCCCACGAGACACGCTGGCCCTGGTATGGCCGCGTCGCTCCGTTCTCGTGGTGGCTGGCTGAACACGTGACGGACGGCCGCGCGGATCTGAATTTTTCCCGGTGGCCGATATTTGATTTCGAGGCCCGGGAACTCATGCTGCGTGACATCGAAAAACAGCTTATGGACGGCACCATGCCTCTGGGCAGTTATGTGCTGGGACACCGGGAAGCCCGGCTCTCCGACCGGGATCGTGAAGTCCTGCTGGAATGGGTGCGGGCGGGGTCTTGACCCTCAGTCATTCTTGTCTTTTTCTTTTTCCTGGGTTTCGACGACCGTTTTGGCGAGCTCTTCCAGTTTACCCTCGAGCAAAGTCACCTGTTTTTCGGCTTTTTCCTTTTCTCCGTCTTCCTTGGCGTCCTTAACGGCCTGACTGGCTTCCTTCAGCTTTCCTTCAAGCTCGGATTGCTCCATGGATATGGCGGAAAGGGTTTCGGCAACCTCGGCCTTGTCGAAAACCACGTCAATCGGGGCGGCATCGACCGGCTGGTCCTTTTTGGCGCGGACGGGTGCAGGGATGAAATTCTTTTGGGGGTCGTAATCCCGCAGGTTCTGGAAATTGGGTGAGACGATTTCCACCCCTCCGCGGTGGAGAGCATCCAGGATAGCCACCCGCAGGCGGGAACGGTAGGAGAGCAACTTTTTCGACTCCTCGAGCAGTCCCGCCACGCGGTAGTTGACGGAGAAATCCCCCAGGTCGATCACCTGCACGAAGGCGTCCTGGAGTTCGATGCCGGTGGCGGCTTTCAGGAGTAGTTCTTCGATTTTGGTATGCGGGATATCATAACCCAGGGACACCGTGGCCGAGACAATGGTTCCTGACGATCGCACCACCGTCACCGGAGTGGTGGCCAGGAACATGTTGGGCAAAGTGACCAGATCGCGGTCCGCGGTCTGGATTTCCGTGTGGAACAGGCCGCGTTCGGTGACGCGCCCCAAATAATCCCCGACCTGGATGAAATCGCCGGAGTGGAAGTTGCGCAGGGTCTTGAGCATGATGCCGGCCATGGCGTTGCCCAGGATGGTGGACGAACTCAGGGCGATGGCCGCGGAGATGATGATCCCGATCAGGCTCAGCAGCTGTCCGCGCATGGTCGGGTCGATGGGCAAGCCGAGGATGACCAGAAGCAGGCCTCCGAAAGAGACAGCAGACATGGTCAACTGATTGCGGAACTGGCGCCCGGGCATCTTGGCCGCGTTTTTCTGGAGGAATCGACTCACAATGCCAAGTACGATGATGACGGCAGCGACCAGGGCCGCTCCCCAGATCACCGATTTCAGGCTCACCAACAGGTTCAGGATGTGGTCCATAACTCCCCCCGGGAGACTTGGTTATCAGGTTTTTGTCAACTGGACAAACTCGCCCGGCTGTTCGACCTTTGGTGTCACAGGATATTCTGAATCGTGATGAAATGAAAGGATCGATGTCATGGCACTCAGGGATCAGGACGCGCTGGATTATCACAGTGAAGGAAGACCCGGTAAAACCGAGGTCGTGCCAACCAAACCCTGTCTAACTGCTCGTGATCTTTCGCTCGCCTACACGCCGGGGGTGGCCATTCCCTGCAAGGCCATCGAGGCGAATCCCACCGACGCCTACAAATACACCAACAAGGGTAACCTGGTGGCCGTCGTGTCCAACGGCACCGCTGTCCTGGGTTTGGGCAATATCGGCGCCCTGGCCGGCAAGCCCGTGATGGAGGGCAAGGGCATTCTGTTCAAACGGTTCGGCCACGTGGACGTATTCGACATCGAGATAGACACGGAGGATGTCGACGAGATCGTCAAGTTCTGCCAGTTGCTCGAACCCACCGTGGGCGGCATCAACCTTGAGGACATCAAGGCCCCCGAATGTTTCGAGGTTGAAAAGAAGCTGCGCGAGACCATGAACATTCCGGTTTTCCACGACGATCAGCACGGCACGGCCATCATCGCGGCGGCCGGCCTGATCAACGCGGCCAAGTTGCAGGGCAAGGACATCACGAAGATGAAGGTGGTCGTCTCAGGCGCGGGCGCCGCGGCCATCGCCTGCGCCAAACTCATGGAGACCCTGGGCGTGCCGCGAGAGAACTTCCTTCTCGCCGACAGCAAGGGCGTCTGTTACAAGGGCCGCGCCGAGGGCATGAACGAATACAAGGAGCACTTCGCCAACGAGACGGACAAGCGCACTCTTGCCGAGGCCATGAAAGGCGCGGATATGTTCCTGGGGTGTTCGGTGGCGGGTCTGGTGAACAAGGACATGGTCAAATCGATGGCCGACAAACCCATCGTGTTCGCCATGGCCAATCCCGATCCCGAAATCACCTACGAAGATGCCGTCGAGGCCCGGTCCGACGTGATCATGGCCACCGGCCGCAGTGACTATCCCAACCAGGTCAACAACGTGCTGGGGTTCCCGTTCATTTTCCGCGGCGCCCTGGACATCAAGGCCAAGGCCATCAACGAGGAGATGAAGATCGCCGCCGCGTACGCCATTGCTGAGCTGGCCCGCCAGCCGGTGACCGCCGAGGTGGCCGCGGCCTATGGTGGCGAGCAATTCGAGTTCGGACCCGAATACATCATTCCCAAACCCTTCGACAGCCGTGTGCTGGCCACCGTGGCTTCGGCGGTGGCGAAGGCGGGTTGTGATTCCGGCGTGGCGGCCGATCCCATCACCAACTGGGATGCCTATCGTGAAACCCTCGAGGGGATGACCAACAAGAGCCTGATGGTCATGCATTCCATCCGGTCCAAGGCCAAGGCCCATCCGCGGAAAATCGTTTTTTCGGAAGGGTGTAACGACCGAGTGCTGGAAGCCTGTCGGATCTCGGTGGATGAAGGGTATTGCCAGCCCATCCTGTTGGGTAACGAAGAGAATATCCGGGCCAAGGCCGAGGAAATCGGTTTTGACCTGAAGGGTGTGACCCTGAAGGATCCCACGAGTTGTCCCAATCTCGATGTGATGGCCCAGACGCTCTTTAAGGAACGGGCCCGTAAGGGTTACAACTATCGTAAGGCCTGGATGATGGTGCAACGTCCCATTCATCATGGGGTGATGATGTTGCGTTCAGGGGAGGCCGATGGAATGGTCTGCGGCGCGACCCGGTCCTATGTGGACACCCTGCGCTGGGTGCTGACCCTGGCCGAGATGCGCAAGGGAGTCAGCCAGGTTGTGGGAGTGCATGTCCTGTTGGTTGAACACAAGGTCTACATCTTCGCCGACACGACGGTGAATTTCAATCCGGACAGTCGACTGTTGGCCGAGATTGCCCTGATGGCGGCTGCGGTTGCCCGCCATTTCAATCTCGATCCGAGGGTGGCGATGCTCTCGTTCTCGAACTTCGGGGATAACGACACACCTGAGAGCCGCAAGGTGCGCGAAGCGGTGCGCATCCTCAATGAGGAGCACCCGGAATTGAACGTTGATGGTGAGATGCACGCGGACGTGGCTGTCCTGTCCGGTGAGTGCCAAAGGGCGGTGCCGGATTGCAAGGTCATGGGGCAGGCCAACGTGTTGATCTTTCCGGATATGCAGAGCGGCAACATCGCTTTCAAGCTGGTGGGCTATCTGGGTGACCGCGAAGTGATCGGACCGCTGCTGATCGGGTTGAAGCAGCCCATCAACGTGGTGTCGACACAGTCCACCGTGGCGGAAATTGTCAATATGGCGGCGCTTTCGGCCTATGAGGTCGGGCGGGCCTGAGGTCGGTTCTTCGGGATTGCTGCCCTGCACAACAAAAATCCGGGTCGGTCCTCACTTCGCTGCGGATGCCCGGATTTTTGCTGTGCAGGACAGGGATTCCGGAGAGCCGAACCCAGGTCCGTCCGACAGCACAGGGCTGAAATCTTTCAGGGGGGACAGGGGCTCGCGGAAGAGCTCGCCGTGGAACGGCATCGCGGGAGGCATCCTAGGTGTTGCGGAACTTTCGTGCTGCGGTTATGAATCTTTCACACTTATCAACCTGAGGGGAATCCATGTCGCAGACGATCTTGGTTACCGGAGGAGCCGGTTATATAGGCAGTCATACGTGCCTTGAGCTATTGAACGCCGGATTTGAAGTGGTTGTTGTTGATAACCTGGATAATTCCAGCGAAGAAAGCCTGCGCCGGGTTCGGGAATTGGCCGGACGGGACGTTACTTTTCACGAAGTGGATGTCTGTGATCGCGCGGCGCTGTTGAAAGTGTTTGCCGCAAGTCGGTTCGATGCTGTTATCCATTTCGCCGGACTCAAGGCAGTCGGCGAGAGTTGTGAAATTCCACTGCGGTATTATGAAAACAACATCTTCAACACGGTCGAGTTGTTGAAGGTGATGCGGGAGCACGAGTGCTTCAACCTGGTGTTCAGTTCTTCGGCCACGGTTTACGGCGATCCGGCCACCGTGCCCATCACAGAGGACTTCCCGCTTTCGGCCACCAATCCCTACGGCCGGACGAAACTGTTTATCGAGGAAATCATGCGCGACGTGTGCGCCGCGGACGATCGTTGGCGGTGCGTGCTGTTGCGGTATTTCAATCCCATCGGCGCGCACTCCAGCGGGCGCATCGGCGAGGATCCCCAGGACATCCCCAACAACCTGATGCCCTTCGTCATGCAGGTCGCGGTCGGTTTACGCGAAGAGTTGGGCGTTTTTGGCGATGACTACGACACCCCGGACGGCACCGGCGTGCGTGACTACATCCATGTGGTGGATCTGGCCCTGGGTCACGTGGCGGCCATTCAGAAGATGGACACTTTCACCGGTTGCCTGCCTATAAATCTCGGCACTGGTCAGGGATATTCGGTGCTGGAGATGGTGGCAGCGGCCGAAAAGGTCTCGGGTAGGGAAATTGCCTACAAGGTCAAGCCGCGCAGGCCGGGCGACATCGCCACCTGCTACGCCGATCCTTCCCTGGCAGCCAACCTGCTGGGCTGGAAGGCCGGGCGCGGCATCAATGAGATGTGTGCCGATCATTGGAAATGGCAGTCGGATAATCCGCGAGGATATCGGGAATGATCAGGCGACCCGGGGAGGCCACACATGACCAGATTCAATACGGCAACCCTACTTCTGACTATCCTGATTCTGCCCACCTTGATAATCGTGGAAGCCGCCCCGGTAGACGTAGAGGGAAAGCGTGGGGATCAATAAAGGCGCTCTATCGCTGAGAGATTTGTTTTAACGATGTGGGTACTTGCTCTGTCCGGGGAGTTTGAAGAATAGGCGACCTGGTTCGGGGTGTATCCGTAATCCGCAGGCCAAAGGCTGAGGACATCGGATACACCCCGAACCAGGTCGCCTATTCTTCAAACTCCTCGGACAGTTCATTATCCACCGCGTAAATACAAACCTCCCGCGCGCTCTGCTCGCCATAACCGTACTTATCCACCAGATTCCCGATCAGATAGGTGATGTCGTCCCGAATCCGTTTGTCGTAGGTGCGGAAATCATCGGTCCCGTATTCCTTCAGGGCGCGGCGGAAGTTGGCGTTTTTCAGGAAGGG
>JAGLCY010000206.1 GCA_023270185.1 Candidatus Krumholzibacteriia bacterium
GGCGCTTCGGCGACCATCCCGCGGGGACCAGTTCCCGCCCGGAAGCGGCGGTTTGATCTGCGTCGCTGGAGCCCGGTGCTGGTGGCTGCCTGCCTTGCCTGTGTCGCCCTGTTCGTGGGATTCCGGGATGACGGCCGAATGGGTTACCCATCGGGTGTCGTGAGAGACATGTCCTCGACAACCCCGGCTTTGGACATCTCAGAAACGGCTACGGACGAAGGCTTTGTCCTGGCCTGGACCGGCCCCCCGGATGCGGACGGCTACCAGGTGGTTGTTCTGAACACATCCATGGTGGAGATCGATCGTTTCACCGTGGATCTTTCCGGTGAACATCGACTCGGCCGCGAAGATCATCATTGGCTTCATGATCCCGGTCCGTTCTTCTGGTACATGGTGGCCCTTCGGGACGGGGACGAATTCGCCCGCTCAGCGGTGAGCGCTCTGGAGTCGAGTCATTGATTAATATTGAGGCCGGCCGACGAACCATCGCCCGCCCAGCCTGTTTGTCGATCCTCACCGCCACGATATTCCTTTTGACGACAAATCCCGGTTTAGCCCGTGATTTCCCGCCTGTTGCCGCCCATGTCGACTCCCTTTGGCGAGCCCATGAGCGTCAGGCCGCCGCTTCCCTGTTGGAAGCGGAATTGCCCGGCGCCAGGGCCGCAAATGACTCCGCTTTGGTGTCAAACCTTCTAGTGATGAAGGGCGCTTTCGCCAACTTCCGGGGTAACAGCCAAGAGGCGGAAACGGCGCTTCGGGAAGGCATCACCCTGGCGCGGGCCCTGCAGGATTCCACCCTTGTCATGACAGGCGTGCGTTGGCTGAGCCTGGCGGTCGGCAATCAGGGCCGCCAAAACGAGGCCGTGGAATTGTATCAGGAACTCCTGGCGCTGGGGGTAGCCCTTGGTGATAGGCGTCACCAGGGCTGGGCCTACATCGGCATGGCCTGGAACGATTGGCGCAACGGCGAAGCGGAAAAAGCGCTGGAGGGTTATAAAATGGCCGCCGCGCTGTTCCCCGGCACCGGTGACATTGAGGGAGAGTTGTGGGCCAATAACGGCATCGCGGCGGTGAACAACGACCTGGGACGCTATGACCAGGCGGCGGCGGGTTACCTGGCAGCCATCGAGGTAGCTCAAACCAATAACCAACCGATGCCTGAGGCTATTGCCCTCAACAACCTGGGAACGCTGGAGTATTCGCTGGGTCGGGCGGATGTGGCCCTGGGTCACTTCCGACGGGCAAATGATCTGCATTCCGAACGCGGACAGACACGGATGCAACTGGCCGTTCTTTTCAATATCTCCACCTGCCTAAACGATCTGGGCCAGATCAAGTCCGCCCGGCGGGTCCTGGATGAGGCCCTGGCCATTTGTGAGGCGCAAGGATATCGGGACATGCGCTCCCGCACCCTGGTGAAGATCGCCTCCATGGAAGTGCAGCATCATCGTCTTCACCAGGCCGCCCGCCTGATCCAGGAGGCCATGGACGATCCGGAAACCATGTTGCTCCGGGATGTGATCGAAGCCCGTATCGAGTTGGGGGAAGCCTTCCGCAAGCAGGGGGACTTCACGGCCGCCGCGCGCCAGTTCGCCCAGGCGGACAGTCTGATGGGAGAAAAAACATTTAAATGGATCAGAATGCGGCTGATGGGACATCAAGCCCAGGTTTTCCGCAGCCTGGGAGAAACCCGGCGGGCCCTGGATCAGTTCCTGGACCTGGCCGAGTTCGCGGCTGAAAATGAAACTCCCGAGTTTCGGCTGTCGGCCCTTGCCGAAGCCGCACAAACCTGCGTCCTGATGGATCGGCCCGACACCGCGCGAATCCTCTACGACACGGCGGCCACGGTCTGGGAAGATGACCGTCGGCTATTGCTCTCACCCCAATGGAGGGAACGTCGGGGCTCAAGCGGACAGGAAATCTTTACAGACCTGGCTGTCCTGATCCATCAGGCGGGAGATCCTGTAGCGGCCTTCAACCGCCTGCAATCCTACAAAGCCCGAACCCTGCTGGAACGTATGCTTGGCCCGGGCGAAGCTTTCGCGTCGTATTTGTCACGCTCCGACGCGAACCATGCCGATCTGGCGGATATACAGAACTCGCTCCTGGCCACGGACGAACTCCTGCTGGATTTCACTTTGGGGCCGCGTGTTTCCCTGTTGTATGCCGTCACCCCCGATACGATGGTGGTGCGACAATTGCCGCCGGCGGCTGAAATCGAAAGCAGGGTGCGCGCTTATTTCGATCTATTAAGGAATCCGGACGCGGGATCTCCCTCTGCCCTTTCGGCGGTAGGTATAAATCTGGTTCAGATGCTTCTACCGGACCTTCCGCCGGCCTTCCGGGATAAGGACCGGATTCTCGTGGCGCCGGACGGGGCACTGAATCTCCTGCCCTTCGCGGAATTGGAGATCCAGGGACGGTCACCTGTCTGGACCCGGATACCCTCCGCTTCGATCCTGCTGAAGTTGCGGCGGGAAAACCGTGGGCCGGAAAGGGAAACCATCTGGCGAACACTGGCGGTGGCCTCGGATTGGACCCGGAAGGGGTCACGACTGCCGGGCACCCTGCAGGAGATCAAACGACTGTCCCGGAACTATCGTGAGGTGGAGACGCAAATCCTTTATGAACAGGAAACTGAACTTCCGTCCTTCCTGGGGTACGACATCCTTCATCTGGCGGCTCACGCCAGTAACGATGATCAGAGTCCGTGGCAATCGGCCATCAATTTTCTACCCGACGACCAGGTCGGGCGTCTGAGGGCAGCCGATATTCTCGAACTTCAGTTGGACGCCGGTCTGGCGGTGCTGTCGAGTTGCAGCAGCGGCACAGGGAAGATCCTCAATGGCGAAGGCGTGCTTGGATTGTCCAGCGCCTTCCTGAGCGCGGGCGTGCCGGCGGTGTTGGCCTCGCTGTGGGCCGTGGACGATGGAGCCACCGCCCATTTCATGGATCTGTACTACGGCTTTCTGGCCGACGGGCAGGACTGTGCCCAGGCTCTGGCCAGTGCCCAACAGAACCTGCGGGCGCACTCGTCCACAGGTCACCCCTACTACTGGGCGGGCTTTGTTCTCATCGGGGACGGCACCCTGCAGCCACAACTGGCGCGCAAACGGAACTGGCTGACACCTTCGGCCCTGGGGCTCCTGGGAATATCCTTGTTGATCGCGTTGGGTCTGCGTAGACGAGGATGATCCAAGGCCGGGCTAAGGAATCAATTCCAACTGAAATTCCACCGGCCCCGGCAACAGTGGCGTGGCCGCGCCTTTCACCCAGTCACCGTGCCCTTTCAGGAAAAACGGCGAGAGCGGATGTCCACTCTGCCCACCGGGCATGTGCAGGATACCGTCTTCCTCACGTCCGGGTGAGACCACCATCCGCTCACTTGCCCCGCTGCGACGGTGCTGCACCCGCGGCATGAACGAGTCGCCGGGCTGGGCTTGCGCGGGAGCGGCCAACCAGCGCGACAGGAAGGGAGCCAACCGGGTGAAAGGATGGGCGACGACAACCGTATTGTGGTTGCCCCATGTGTAGTTGGACAGGCCCCGGTCTTCGTGGACCGGAAATTCCATTGTCCGCTCCACGGCCTTGAGCACGAAGTCATCCCAGTCGGTGTTCCAGGGCGGCAACAGATGATCCGGCCGCTCAGCCAGCACCTCCCAGGTCACCGCGTGACGATATGGGAGCCAACGGGACCGAAAGCCCGGATCGGCCGCCACACATCCACCTGTCAGCAGACCGTACACGCCATCGATGCACTCGTAACTGAAATTGCGCACCAGGCGGTAGGCCACCGACCCGGTATCCGCGTGGCCGGACCAGTCATCCCGCACTACGCGTAAAAAGTCCGCTGTCGGTGAGTCCGCGGCAGGCGGGAACTGCTTCAGAACCGCGAGTACCAGCTCGCGCCACTCCCCCATGAACAGGGCCCGGTCATCCAACTGAACTGCCAGCATATCCTTTTCCACGGGATGATCCAACGCCCGCAAATCATCGCGGATCTGGCGGGCGCGCGCGCCCAGCCCATAACCACCTTCGCCGATCACCGCCAGGTCCTCGCCGGCGCTCACCCTGTTGTTGGCCGACCAAAGACGCCCATCAGCCGGGTCAACCACCCGCGGTTGAACCTCTGGTTCGAGGTAACCATCCCACCGATGCGTTCCGTCCGCCCACGACACGGGCATACGACCATCCCACCCCACGCGCCGGGGAATGGACCCGGCGATGGTCCAGGCAATGCGGCCCTTGGCGTCGGCGCAAATCAGGTTCTGGCCGGGGATCCCTACTGTGCCGGCCATGGCCACCACTCCGTCGACATCCGTCGCTGTTTCCAGGTACCTGAGGTTCAGATTCACCGCCTCGGTGTCATGCGCGGTCCAACGCAGGGCCAGGCGGCGGCCCGTGGTGTCCGTTGTCCAAATTGGACCCCAGATGGTTTCTTCCACCCACAAAGTGTCCGGCGATTCACCCGCCACCTTAATGATCTCCGCTTCGCGCTTCATTGTTTTCCACCCATTGGCCGTGCGATACCGAGCCGGATCTTCCGGATCGGATTCGATGACGACCAGATCAACCCAATCGCCATAGCTGTTGGTGAAGCCCCAGGCCACCTGGCCGTTGCTGCCGGTAACCAATGCCGGTGTGCCAGGCAGGGTGACGCCGACCATCGCTCGGGTGCCATCACCCTCGGGCCAGGTCATGCGAGCCCGGTACCAGATATTGGGCAAACCATGGCCCAGGTGCATGTCATTGGCCATCAGGGCGCCGCCGTGTCCGGTCAACGCGCCGGCCACCGCCCAGTTGTTGCTGCCGGCCGTATCCTGCCGGGGCGGTTCCTGGTTTTCCGTGCGGAACTCATCGTAGGTGCGGCCATCGAATGACCATTCGCGAACATCGCATACGGACGCGTCGGGTATTTGGACTCCCGGCACGGGCTCGGTCTGCACCGGCGCCTCCCACCGGTTCCCCCAGGGCAACAGGAACTCGGCCAGAGCGGACGGCAGGTTGTCACAAACGTTGGCGTACGCCTCTTCGGTGGCCGCGGTGGACAGACTCAGGTCCAGGAACATGGAATACAGGGTCAGCACCGTGTCGGCCGGACGCCATGGTTCCGGTTTTTGGCGCAGGACCAGGTACTCGAAGGGGCGCGCCTTCAGGTCGGCCAGGCCGGCGTTCACCCCGGCGGTGTAGGCGTTCAGGATTTCCAGGTCGGAGCCGGTCACGGCAGCCACAACCTTCTCGGCGCGCATCCGAAAACGGTGACGGCGCGTGTCGCGGTCGGTGCTCAGCAGAGCGGGTCCCATCAAAGCGGCCAGTTCACCGGCGGCGTTGCGGCGTTGCAGATCCATCTGGAAAAACCGGTCCTGGGCATGGAGAAAACCCAGAGCGCGGGCTGCATCCCGGCGGTTTTCGGCCTGGATGTCGGGCACGCCCAGGGCGTCACGGGTCACGGTCACCGGCCGGGAAAGACCATCCAGTTGGAGTTCGCCTTCGAGGCGAGGTCGGCTACCGCGCAGGAATACGTTTCCGACGAGGAAGACAATCAATACCAACCCCAGCAATGAGACCATCAATATCAGCAGGATGCGACGCAGGCGACGGAACATGAGTTATGGCTCCTCTATTGTGGTCCTTCGAGGCGCCAAATCTCTTCGTCCAGGAAGTATTCGGTGTTGCCCTTCTGGTAGTGCTCGGCGTTAAGGCGGATGAAATCGCCCGGTCGAGGCACCGGCGGCGGCAGGAACATGCGGATCTCGGAACTGTCCGGGGTCGCGATCAAAACCCGGGATAAAGGTTCGGGACCGTCAAAGGGTCGCAGGTTTTCAGCTTCGATGACAAGGACCAGGCCCAGAACGCTTTCCCGACCGACCATGGGATTGCAGCGCAGTGACAGCATGGACAGGATGGCCAGCAGCATCACACCCGCGGCCCCCAGGGCCCGGGCGTTGCGATGGTTTGTCGCCCATGAGTTCCAGATATTCATGTTCGGCAGGCTAACCTACTATGGCGTTAGGGTCACGGAAAAATCAAAAACCAATCAGAGCCACATGGGTCGGATTGAGAATGAAGACGATGATTTTCTTGGCCAGCGAGACGCCATCCTCCAGCCAGGAAATGGTCAACTGGTGGACGACCTCACCCAGAAGGGATCCCGCGACGGGAGTAACCAGGAGATCCTGTGTGCTGGGATGTTCGGCAATGGACTCGACCGCGTATTCCCACCACACCGACATTGCCGTGCTGAAAACGAACGACTCCACCGGTGTGGCACCCTGACATCGAACAGTATTGTAGTAAATGGACCCGACATAAGGGTGGCCCAGGTAGTTATGATACCAATGGTCCTTGTCCCACGTTGGAGGCGATTCATAGGCTTCCAAAAAATTGTTCGCCCCGTCCTGAATGTAGTCACCGTGCCATCCGGTGAAGGATTTGGGCAGCACCATCATGGTCGCCATGATACCGAATTCGAATCCAACGATGAGGAAACCACCCTTCTTGAACATCTTTCTGTAACTGAGGGGATCATCGGGTGTTTCGAAGTCGAAGGTGATTCTCTCCATGGACAACTTGTTCGGGTAGGAATGGTCATCCATCCATATCTGGGAATTGGGATCCTCGCTCAACCCCATTGAGGCACTGTTGGACCAACGAGACTCGGGGAAAAACCCGGCTCCCCGACGATGCATCTGGAACGGGCTGAACTGAAGCCCCGATCTGCTTGCATGGGTCGGACTCACCCAGGGGGAATTAAGATAATAGGCCAACTTTTCAGATGGTGATTTGAATTGGAACACGGTCTGGGCCCGGGAATGGGATGTGTTCAAGAGTAAAAGGGCCACAAAACAGAAAAACCCCATCCATGCAACCTTGATTCCACTGGACCGGGAAATAGTAGGAATGGATACTTTGGCGACGGAAAAAGACATACCGGGCATACCTGACCTGCTCGGAACGTTGAAAAAAACTACGACCAGATTCCATTTCGGCCATGAATCCAGCTTCCAAACTTAACCCGGATACATTTCATCCGAGTTAAAGACAATATAATAATGATTCTACAATGTCAACGAAACGGTGTGGATATCTGATTCGGCGGTATACTCGAGTGCTGAGGTTGACAAGGACGGACTGTGGGATAAGGCTTAGGTTGTGCCTCTGAAATTGTGTCTGGTCCGTTTGGGCCGTTCCTGGTGCTGGAGTAACCCCCCGGGGGGTTAGGTTTTTGAGGTTTGGAAGAATTTCAGGGCGCAATTACCCCACTGAAGTAGTTATTCATCAAAAGACCAGGTTCTTTGGAGTGCG
>JAGLCY010000207.1 GCA_023270185.1 Candidatus Krumholzibacteriia bacterium
ATCACCCCGACGGTGACCGTCGGTTGGGTATCGGCCAACAGGTAACCGAAGGGTGAACCGATGGCGATGGCCCACTCCCCGATCTGCAATTGGTCATCCATCGCCATGCGAGCCACTGGCAGATCACGGGCCTGGATCTGTAAAATGGCCAGGTCGTAACGTTCAATCTCGTCGAGTAGGACCGCCTGGAACTGGCGGCCGTCCGACAAGGTCACGATGATCTGCACCGCCCCGGCCACCACGTGCTGGTTGGTGACGACCAGGCCGTCGTCCGAGACGATCAACCCCGAGCCCATGCTCTGAACGTGGCGAAAGTAGTTCCGCTTGGGGATCAATCCCATCTGTTCCCATAACTCCATCGACGGATCCCGCACCGCCTGCTGCTGCACCACGTTGATGCTGACCACAGCGGGCGCCACCCTGCGAGTGGCCTGGACGATGGCGTTGCCCCGTTCGTCAGACAGACTTTCCGAGGACGACTCGGACACCGGTCCCGCGTTCAAAGTCCCGGCCGGCGCCGGTGAGGTCTCACTCCCCACCGGAGAAATCACGCTGTGACGGTCATGGTCCGTCCTGTCGCCGTCACCGCCGCGCAGGAACAGGGAATCGGACCTGGTGGCCAGCAGGATTCCGCCCAGGGCCACCCCTACAAGCAGACCCAACAACACACCGGCCCATGCACTGCGGCCGTTCACTACTTGCCGCCCTGCAGCTTGTCCCAATCGGCCATGAAGCCGGCCAGGCCCTTATCGGTCAGGGGGTGAGCCACCAGTTTCCTGATGACCGCGGGCGGGATGGTGGCGATGTCGGCGCCCAGCAGGGCCGAGTCCACCACGTGCAGGGGGTGTCGGACCGACGCGACGATAACTTCCGTTTCATACCCGTAGTTTTCGTAGACATCCACGATGTCGCTGATCAACTGCATGCCGTCTTCGCTGACATCGTCCAGACGACCCACAAAAGGCGACACGTAGGCCGCGCCGGCCTTGGCCATCAACAGGGCCTGACTCACGGAGAAAATCAGGGTCGCGTTCACGCGGATACCCTCGGCCGCCAGCGCCGCGGTCGCCTGCAGACCTTCGTAGGTCGTGGGCACCTTGACCACGATGTATTCGCTGAGGGCAGCCAACCGCTTGCCTTCCTCGATCATGCCGGCTGTATCCAGTGCGGTCACTTCGCCACTGACAGGACCCTGGACCACCGCGCAGATCTCCTTGAGAACGCTGTCGGTGTCCGTGTTGCCTTCCTTGGCCATCAGGCTTGGGTTGGTCGTCACCCCATCGCACATGCCCATGGCCTTGATTTCCTTGATTTCCTCGAGGTTGGCCGTGTCGATGAAGAATTTCATGGGGTATCTCCTTCTGGATGTTCTGGATGTTCTGGATGACTGGCCGGCTTAATGACCGGATTAAAGTCGGGATCCATGAGCTGCTCAGGGTAATGGACTTCTTCTAGAACCAGGCCCTGCGGCGGGGCCAATTGGCCCGAGGCACTGCGGCTGCGGGCAGCAATGATCCCGGGAATACTGTCCTTTTCCCGTTCGCCCCACCCCATCTCCGCCAGGGTCCCTACCATATTGCGCACCATGTGATGAAGGAACCGATTGGCCTGAACGTGAAAGATAGCCGAATCGTCCTGCCAATCAAAGGCGCAAAGGGTCACATCACAGAGGTTATGGTCCTTTTTCAGGGATTTCGCCTTGCAGAAGCTCGTGAAATCGTGGGGACCCAAAAAGGCCAACGCGCCCCGGTCCATGACCTCGCGGTCCAGGGGTCGATGGACGTACCAGGCGTGCGGACGGAAAATGTCCCGCACCTGGATGATCCGGTAGCTGTAACTCCGTGCGGTGGCCGAGTGGCGGGCGTTGAAGCCGGGTGAAACGCGGCGCACGTCCCGGATCCCGATATCGGGTGGCACCATGCCTGGCAGAGCCCGTGCGATCCGCTCAATTTCCTCGGCCGAATCGACCGTCAAATGCGCCACCTGCCCACGCGCGTGAACACCCGCGTCCGTCCGGCCGGCCGCCACCGGAATCGCGTCCCGGCCGAGCAGGCGGGTCAGACATCGTCGCAACTCACCCTGAACCGTTATGGCATCAGGCTGGATCTGCCAACCGTGGTACTCGCGCCCAACATAGGCCACGTCGATGCGCAGCCTGTAGACTTCGCTCATCGAACGACCTCCAACGTGACCAGCCCGGCCGCCCAAACCACCAGCAGTGCCATCTGCGGGATGGGAACTCTTGCGGCGGTGAGCGGGTCAGGCCGACGGTGTCTGAGGGACAATGTCAACGCCTCGGCCCGCCGCGCCAGTGTTTCCAGGAGCGGAACGATCACCCGCGCGCGCCCCACCATCCCGTGGAAAAAATTCGCCACCCTGTTTTTTCCGATGTGGACTTCGTGACCTTTCGGAACAGATCTTCGCATGGTCACCACCGCTTCGATGCGACGCCCCTCACCAAGCACGACCGGCGCCGTACCCATGGCCACCGCCAGCATCAATCCCAGATCGTCGGTGCGCAGGCCCAGGCGACGAACGGGTCGCAACCACCAACTCACACCCAGGACCAGATCATCAAGCGGGGAAATTCGCATATAGAGGCCCAAACACCCCACGGAGCAGGCCACTCTCAGAAGAGCTTTCCCTCCCGCCAGGAATCCCGCGAGTGATGGATGCCCCAAGGGAGCAGCTGCTGTTGTCGTGAAGGTATGGACCACAATCACCAGTAACACCACCGGAACCCAGGGTTTGAGAGCGGCAAGTTGCCGGAGCGGTCCCATCCCCGTCCAGGTCAGGGCCGCCATGAGACACAAGGCCATGGCCGCCAGCCCCAACGGAGAAGATCCCAGACAAGTCAACAGGGCCAGGATGGCCGCTCCCAGACGAACGGCCGGGTGCAGCGCGCCCAGGGGAGTGGATTTCAAGGCCGCAGGGGCGAATGAAGCTCCGTTGATCACGACTGCGGCTTCCCCGCCAGCAGATCGGCAATCTGAACGGCGTTCCGGGCGGCCCCTTTGAGAAGGTTGTCGGCAACCACCCACAACATCAGGGCGTGGGGATTATTTGGTTCGGCGCGCAGACGGCCGACATGGACCGTGGATTGGCCGACAATTTCCCGCGGGGTCATGTACGCGTGGGGATCGGGGTCGACTTCCACCCCTTTAAAATTCGCAAGGGCGTCGGCGGCCTTGGTCAGGTCAATCGGCTTTTCACAAACCAACCTTACAGCCGCGCTGTGACCGGTCACCACCGGAACCCGTGTGGCGGTGCAGGTCACAGCCAGATCGTCCTTGCGGCCGAGAATCTTTCTCAACTCCCGGACGACCTTGTCCTCTTCTTCGTAGGAACCATCGGCCAGCGCGGCGCCGATGGCGGGAATCGCGTTGTGGAAGATGGGCCGGGGGAAAATTTCATTCATTTCAGCGTTTGGGTTTTGTTCCTGCCTCTCCAGTTCGGCCACTGCTTTCTGGCCAGCTCCGGACACGGCCTGCAAGGTGGTGACATGCGCCTCACGCACGCTGAAGATCCGATCCAGGGGCGCGACCGCCATGGCCACCTGGATGGTGGAACAATTGGGATTGGCGATAATACCGCCTTTGCCCCCACCCGTGGGCTTGATTAAGTGTCCATTGATTTCCGGCACCACAAGGGAAACACCCTCTTCCATCCTCCAGGCCGACGAGTTGTCCACGACCCACGCCCCGGCCTCGGCTGCCACGGGCCCCCAGATGCGACTGGCATCTCCCCCGGCGCTGAACAGGGTGATGTCCACGCCTTGGAAATCCTCGGCGGAAACCTCTTTGCATTCCAATTGTCGTCCGGCGAACTCCAATTTCGTTCCGGCGCCACGGGCGGAACTCAGGAGCACAGGGTCGCCGCTGACCCAGGCGCGGTCCCCCATCAGTTTCAGCATCGTCCTGCCCACCAGACCGGTGGCGCCCAGAACCGCGACTTTCATGCGTTCCCTACTTCCGGATTGAGAAATGGTATCCCGGCGGGACATCTTAACATCCGCATGGCGGAGGGTCAAAAGCGGGGATTGTGGTTGTATTGCGGCCACCGTGTTCGCCGACGTCGGTTTGGATGGTCATGCGGCCGGTCGCGGTGTTTTCGTGGACGTGAATTTGAACCGGGGAGCGACTTGTGAGAACCCCCCGGGGGGTCCTTTTATGTACCGTTTTATGAGGTTTTGTCGTTGCATCGGTTTCGTCCGCAATTTCCATCTCCCTGATTTCCAAAAACGCTGCCATTGGCCCAATGCCCACTCGGTGGTAGTCTCCATCCATGGTGGGCAAAACACAATCACCCGGAACAGGCCGTCGTTCACGAGAAAAGGAAAGCAAACATGACTCGGATTTCCAAGCATTCCCCCAAGCTTTTCCCAACAGCCCTTTCGGCCTGCATCCTATTCATAATCCTCCTGTCCGGCTGCTTCAATGAACCCGATACCCGACAGGAAAAACTCCAGGCCATCGCGCGTTGGGAAGACCAACGCCTTGCTCCGCAGGACTCCCTGTTGGCCATGCTCGCGGACATGGACGCCCATGTCCGGCTGGCGTCGGTGCGCGCCGCCGGTCTTATCGGACGTGATGATGTTCTGCCTCAGATGCTGGATGCTCTCCAGGACCAAAGCGTCACGGTCCGGGCCGAAGCCGCCTGGAGTCTGGGCCTGCTTGGCGCTTCGGAAGCAACCGAAGCACTCGAGGCCGCTGCCGCCGATCCACGGTTCAAGGTACGTCTTGCTGCCCTGGCCGGGCTGGCCCATGTCCCCAATGACGGACAGGCCCTGATGGAAGCCGGCATTAATGGAGATGTCAACGAAGCCACCGTGGCCTGGGACGGGCTGCGCGGCAGGGCGAAGGACATCGATCACGAGAGCCTGCTCACCGCCATCCAGGCCGGCCTTACCCGGCCCGAAGGTGAGATCCACTGGCGGGTATTGCACTGCATCGAGCTGGTCGCCGATTCCACCCTGACCGGTCTGGTGACGCCCTTCGCCCGATCGGACCTAACCCAGATCCGGGTTCACGCCTATCGTTCACTGGCCCGCCTGGACAACCGGGCGGCTTTGAGTGCAGTTCTCGAAGGCTTTCAGAACCAGAACCATTTCAGGGGCCGCGATGCTGATCGCGTACATATCTCCGGGTGCCGGGCCCTGGGTCGATTGGGCCACCATGGGATGAACGGGGACCCCGGAAAGATCTCCTCCCTGCTGATCACCGCCGCCGGCAACTCCAATCCCCATGTTTCGGAAACGGCTCTGGCCTCCATGGCCCAACTGGTCGCCGAGGCCCCCCTGCCCCCCGAAGCCGCGGTGCAGGAAAGCCTGTTACCGGTATGGCGCATCCGCATGGCCCGGTCCGCAAGATCACACCTGGACAGGCCACACCCCGGGGTTCGGGCCGCGGCCCTGGCCGCCTATGCGGCGGTGCGCGGATCCGGTTCCGCCGACGACCTCGTCACAACCCTCAAGGGTGAAGAATCTCCCCAGGTGCTGGCCGCGGGCATGCGAGCCATCAGTCGTCATCACCCGGACCCCGCCAGGCTCCTGGTCCACTACGCCGAGATCGACTTTCCCACCGACTTCGGTGAATCCGAACGCCCCGTCTTCCACAACGCCATGGTCAGGGAGGCGGCTTATGAAGGTCTGGCCCATCTATTGAAGGAACGTCCCGAGCTCGTACCCGATTCTTCG
>JAGLCY010000208.1 GCA_023270185.1 Candidatus Krumholzibacteriia bacterium
CGGGGGCGCGGTTGGAAAGCCACCTCTACGCAGGCTTGGATGATGAAGATTTCGTGATCGCCGCAAGCACGGCGAAACTGGTTGGTGATTTCCCCTGCTGCGGATCGTTGAGCGCCCTGATCCGATTGTGGAACCGTGCCTCGGGACCAAACCGTTTCGAATTGCGGCGGGGAGTATTGGCCGGCATGAAAAAGATGTTGAACGCTGAAGACGGCCCCTGGCAAGGCCCCGACAGCCTGAAAACCGAAGCGGCGGCCTTGCTGCGGCGGTCATTCGATTCGACGGATATCCGCATCCGCCTCGAAGGGCGGAAAGCCGCCGTGGCCACGAAGATATTGCCGGAAAACCTCATTCCCACAGTGGCCAGCCTGAAAGCCACCCTGCCGGCCGTGGCACGGGATCCGCAACAACCGCCTGTGGCGTTGCCTTTCGACGCGCCCAAGGTGAGGTGCGTCACAACCAAGGGTGATTTCATCATCCAGCTGGACGGCAAGATCGCACCCAACACCTGCGCCGTCTTCCTCGACCTGATCGCCAAAGACTACTTCGAGGGCTTGACCTTTCACCGGGTCGTGCCCGATTTCGTGGTCCAGGGCGGAGATCCCCGCGGCGACGGCTGGGGCGGGCCGGGTTACACCATCCGCAGCGAATGGAGCCGCGCCAGGTACAAAAGAGCCGCCGTGGGAATCGCCCACGACGGCAAGGACACCGGCGGCAGCCAGTTTTTCGTCACCCTTTCCGAGCAGCCCCGTCTCAATGGCCGTTACACCATCTTCGGCGAAGTGACCAAGGGCATGGAAGTGGTCGACCTCATGGAGGTGGGCGACCGTTTCCATCTGGAAATCATGCCCTGATCAGGTCCGCAGCACCTTGATCAGCGTCGCCCAGGTCGGCGAAGCGCCGTACATCAGGATACCCATGCGGAACAACTTGCCCGCCATGCGGGCGGCCAGCCAGATCGAACCGATCATCAGGATCCAGGACAGTCCTATCTGCCACACCGGCGGTGTTTCCACGCACACCCGCATGAACATGATCACCGGCGAAAACAGGGGTATAAGACTGAGCACGACCGAGAGGGTCGAATCGGGCGACCTCAGCACCAGCCCGAGCATCATCATGGGCAGGACCAGCCCCATGACCAACGGGGTGTGGAACTGCTGGCTGTCCTGCACCGTGTTGCACATGGCCCCGATGCCCGCGTACAGGGTGGCGTAAAGAAAAAACCCGAGCAGGAAAAAGGCGATGAAGTTGATCAGGATCACCGGCGTTAAAAAGGCCGTGTCGAAACTGACGTCACCGACCGAAACCCCGCGCTGGCCGATGGCGAACAACGCCGTGGACCAGATCGCGAACTGTGTCAGGCCGGCCAGGCCGATGCCCATGACCTTGCCCAGCATCAGATCGCCCGGAGCGATGCTGGCCAGAAGCACCTCGACCATGCGGCTGCTCTTTTCCTCGATCACCGCGGTCAGGGTGTGGCTGCCGTACATGATCACCATGATGTAGATGATCATGATCAGGATAAAGGCCATGATGAAACCGACGTCCTCGTCCTGCACCTCTTCCCCGCCCTCGGGGGTTACACCGATGTTCGACCAGACCGTTCGCGCGGCCAGGTAGGCGAACAGGGTGTCGGGCACCTGGGCGGCGGCAAACCTCTCCTCGCGCAGGACCCGGTTCATGGCCGGACGCAGAACCTCGTCCCGCATGACCGACGCGCTGACGGATTTGTTGTAGAAGGTGGCCTTTCCCGAATCGAGAAAATCGACGGCGATCAGGATCCCGCTGTGGATCGACTCGTCCAGGATGGACTTCTTCATTTCACCCAGTGACTCGTCCACGGTCCCGGATTCGATCAACTCCAGTTTCACATTGTCCTGGCCTTCGTCGGCCAGAACATCCATCAGGGAATCGAAGTACAAGCCGGCCGGATCGATGACACCGACGGTGCGGACGTCGTCGCCGCCCTTTTCCGCCACCAGGACGGGCACCAGGATGAACATCGACATGAGAGCCGGTCCCAGCAGCGTGCCGATGACGAAACTCTTCGACCGCACACGTTCGAGGTATTCCTTGCGGATGACTGTCAGAATCTTCCTCATGACCGCACCTCCTTCCGGTGCCGGGCCACGGCTTCGAGAAAGATCTCGCTCAAGGATGGCCGGTTGGCGGAAAACAGGGTCAACGGTCCGAACGACATCAGGTCGGGCAACAGTTCACGGGGATTAACCCCCTCGGCGAGAGTCAGTCTCCAGCTTCCTTCCGATTTTTCCCGGTGAAGCACCCCGGCCATGTCGACAGGCGGTTCCGGATTCCCTTCCCAGGCCACGCGCACTGACTGCAGGGGAAAATCCGCCCGCACCTTTTCGAGGGGACCGTCGAGAATGATCTCTCCCCCTTCGATAAGGCAGATGGCGTCACAAATCTTCTCGGCTTCGGCCAACATGTGGGTGGAAAAAATGATCGTCGTGCCCTTTTCCTTCTCTTCCAGGATCATGTCCCGGAGCAGCTCGATGTTCAGGGGATC
>JAGLCY010000209.1 GCA_023270185.1 Candidatus Krumholzibacteriia bacterium
TAGAGCCCGCGTTCCTCGGGCAGGTAACCGATGCGATCGCGCATATGGCCGTCCAGGGACCGGCCGGCCAGCTTGATACTGCCACTGTCCGCCAGGATGATCTTCATGATGATGCGCAGGGTGGTCGTCTTGCCCGCGCCGTTGGGTCCGAGAAAACCGTAGATGCTGCCCCGAGGAATATTCAGGTTCACCTCCCTGGCGGCATGGACACTGCCGTAGGATTTGGAAACCGAATCCACGGTCAGAATGGTCTCACCCACCGGGGGAAGTTCAAGGGTCGATCGAGTCATGCGCGCTCCTGTCTAGGGGTCGTAACAATCGGCCCAGGAATTATCGCCTTGCGAGGCGTTGCTGGCAACCGCTGGTTGGGGCCCGGAAATCCGCCATGGTTTCACTGGAAACTGCCTCTGTCTGTAATTAAAACATAAAGGATTACTCACATAAGTGTCACAAAACTATGGCGTTTTCGAGACATTTGGCATCCGACAGGCGGGTATTGGCCATGAGAATAGTTGCCCCCGACCCACGACCAAGATCCTTGCCATTACCGTATCATTTTGTTATATGAATAGTTACATAAATAAAATGATCACCTCAGACGATTTTAAACCGGACCTGAACCCGGCGGGAAGGATGACGTCATACATGGATGCCACGACCGGAGCAATTCGGAGAATACTGTTAATTGAAGACGAACGTGATTTGATAGATCTGCTGACTCATCACCTGACGGCCGAGGGGTACAAGGTTGACGCCGCCGCGGACGGAGAGGCTGGCTTACGGGCCTTCCAGGCAGGACAGTACGGCATGGTCCTGCTGGACTGGATGTTGCCCAGCATGAGCGGCATCGACGTCCTGCGGGAAATCCGCGCCAGCGACACCCGGACTCCCGTGGTGATGCTGACAGGACGGGTCCAGGAATCGGACAAGGTCCTGGGTCTGGAACTCGGTTGCGATGACTACCTGGCCAAACCCTTCAGCGTCCGCGAACTGACAGCCCGGATCAAGGCCCTTTACCGACGGATAGAACGGGCCGAGGAAATGGGACGCATCACCTCGGGCGACCGTATCCTGGACTTCGGTCCGTTGAAGATCGACCACGGAAAACGGAAGGTTCAGATCCATGGGGAACCTGTGCAGCTGACGGTCAAGGAATACGATCTTCTGCACACTCTGGCCGCGCAGCCGGGCCGCACCTACAGCCGCCGCCAACTTCTGGACACGGTATGGGACCAGGACGCTGATGTCTTCGAACACACCGTCAACAGCCACGTGAATCGTCTGCGGAGCAAGATCGAGGACAACCCTAATCGACCCCGTTTGATCCTGACCGTCTGGGGCATCGGTTATCGTTTCACCGAGGAATTCTCGAAGATCTGACGCGACCTGACCGCCAATCAGGAACGACGCAGTTCCCAGGTCACCACCACAGCACCCAGCCCCGCCATCACGAAGAGCGGCGCCGCTGCCGCAGGTTCGCCCAGCACCAGTTTGCCCAATCCGAACAGGAACCCGTAGACGCCCGCGCTTCCGCAAGCCCAGACTGCCAGCCGCGACCAACGGAATCCATCACACTGCACTTCGGGATGTGCCCTGGCCACAGGGCCCCAAAAACCACCGGGCCTGACCTTTCGGTAGAATGAGACCAATCGTTCCTCATCCACCGGCCGGGTCAGGAACGTAACCACGAGCCAGACGACGATGGTGACAGGCACGAGGATCATCGCCTTGTGGTGGGTCTGCAGGATCATCTGGCCCACCTTGACCGGAGTGGCGAAAAGGGCGTAGTCGCGGCCCGTCTGCACCGCGGCGACCACTTCGAAACCCACCGCCAGGGTTACCGACGAGGCCAGCGCCGCGATTTCGCTCCAGGCGTTGATGCGCCACCAGAACCAGCGCAGGATCAGCACGGGCCCGATCCCCGCCCCCATGGCCCAGACGAACAGCCAGGCCCGTCCGATGCTCGTCAGCCAGAAGGCCACCAGCACAGCGCAGACCATCATCCCGAAAACACATAATTTGGCCGCGAGGACTGATTCCTTCTCGCTGGCTTCGGGTCGCAGGAACCTGCGATAGATATCATTGACCAGGTAACTGGCGCCCCAGTTCAGATGCGTGTCGATGGTCGACATGAACGCCGCGAAAAACGAAACCAGCAGCAGGCCCAGCAGGCCCGGTCCCAGGACCGTGAGCATCACCAACGGGTACGCCGCTTCTTCGCCCTTGCCTTCCGGCATGGTCGGAAACAGGACGAGGGAAACCAGGGCGGTCAGGATCCAGGGCCAGTAGCGAAGCGCGTTGTTGGCCACCACGAACCACAGGGTCGCCCCGCGAGCGTGGCGTTCGTCCTTGGCGGCGGCCATGCGCTGGATCAGGTAACCGCCGCCGTCGGCGTTGTGGCTGGCCCACCACATCAGCGTCACGAAAATCAGGAATTTGAAGAAGTCCGACTCGAGCCCCAGGTCGCCACCGGGAATGAAGGCCATCGTGTTTTCGCCGAACAGGGGCGATTCGACCAGGCGCTCCTTGAGTTGGGAAATGCCTCCCACGTGACGCACCGCCATCACCGCCACGGAAATGGAACCGGCCATGGCCAAAGCGAACTGAATGACATCGGTGATCACAACACCCCAAAAACCAGCCAACAACGCGTAACTTAAAGCCAGGGCCGCGCCCGTGATGATGGCCACCCTGGGATCCATCCCAAGCACGGATTCGGCCACCGTGCCCATGCCTTTCAGCACCCATCCCAATACGATGAAATTGTAGAGAATGGCGAAATATCCCGCCTTGAAGCCCCGCAGAAAGGCCGCTGGCCGGCCGGAATACCTTTTTTCGATCAGTTCGTTGTCCGTCAGGACTTCGGCCCGGCGCCAGAAACGTGAGAACAGGAACACGGCCAGCATCTGGCTGAGGACGTAATGCCAGCCGAACCAGTTGTACCAGATGCCGTGGTCGCGGATGAAACCGGTGACCGCCAGGGGAGTGTCCGCGGCAAAAGTGGTGGCGACCATGCTGGTGCCCAGCACCCACCAGGGCAGGGAACGGCCCGAAAGGAAATACTGCTCGGTGGACGATGAGGCGCGTTTACGGAAGGCCAGACCCAGGGCGAGGGTCAGGATCACGTATCCCGCGATGATGATCCAATCGAGATAATGCAGGTGGGCCATGGATGTCTCTTCCCCTGGAACTCTGGAAATCATTCTGGATATCCCGATCGCGGGCAGATTAGCAGGATGTCGAATGGTTGGGAAGAGTTGGATCGAGTCCGGTTTCCAACTCCCCCGGGGGGAAGATCTTGACTCTGCGTAGTCGCGGGACAATCGTTGTCCCATACCACCTTTTCTTCTTCTTCAACGCCGAGGGAATGATATGTCATCCTCCAAAATCATCTGGACCAGGATTGATGAAGCGCCTGCGCTGGCCACCTACACGTTCCTCCCGATCGTCCAGGCCTACACCAAGGGCAGCGGCGTCGAGGTCGTGACCAACGACATTTCCCTCGCGGGCCGGATCATCGCCAACTTTCCCGACAACCTCACCGAAGACCAGAAGATCCCTGACTACCTGTCCCAGTTGGGAAAACTGACCCAATCCCCAGCGGCAAACATCGTCAAACTGCCCAATATCAGTGCCTCCATTCCCCAGCTGCAAAGTGCCATCAAGGAGCTGCAGGATAAGGGATTTGATATCCCGAGCTACCCCGAGGACCCCAAGGACGACGTCGAAAAGGCTCTCCAGGCCAGATTCGCCAAGGTTCTCGGTTCCGCGGTCAACCCGGTCCTGCGTGAAGGCAACGCCGACCGCCGGGCGGCCGTTTCGGTGAAAAAGTTCGCCCAGAAAAACCCCCACAGGATGATGAAGGACTGGCCGACCGCCGGATCCAAGGCGCGGGTTGCCAACATGTCCGGGAAGGATTTTTACGGCACTGAAAAATCCGTCACCATGGACAGGGCCGCCGATGTTCGCATCGAATTCGTCGCCGCAGGCGGAGCCGCCACCGTCCTGAAGGACAAGGTTTCTCTCCAGGACGGTGAAGTCATCGACACTTCCGTGATGAACGTCGCGGCCTTGCGGAAATTCTATGGCGAGACGATCGACGCGGCCAAGGAAGACGGCGTTCTTCTGTCCCTGCACCTCAAGGCGACCATGATGAAGATTTCGGATCCCATCATGTTCGGCCACTGCGTTTCGGTCTACTACCAGGCGGCCCTTGAAAAGCACGCCGATGTCCTGAAGGAGATCGGAGCCAACGTCAACAACGGCCTGGCCGGCGTTCTCGATAAACTCGACAAGCTGCCCGCCGACAAGAAGGCGGAAATCGAGGCCGACATCACGGCGGTCTACGAAGATCATCCCGCCCTGGCCATGGTCGACTCGCGTAAGGGCATCACCAATCTGCACGTGCCCAACAACGTCATCGTCGACGCCTCCATGCCCAACGTGGTGCGCGACGGCGGCAGAATGTGGAACAACAACGACGAGTTGCAGGACACCATCGCCATGGTGCCCGACCGCTGTTACGCGACCATGTATCAAGTGGTCATCGAAGACTGCCAAGAGCACGGTCAGTTCGACCCCGGCACCATGGGCAGTGTTCCCAACGTCGGCCTTATGGCTCAGAAAGCTGAAGAATACGGCTCCCACGACAAGACCTTCGAGGCGCCGGCCGAAGGAACGATCCGCGTCGTCGACACCGCCGGCACTGTCCTGCTCGAGCAGACCGTGGAAACCGGTGACATCTTCAGGATGTGCCAGGCCAAGGACGAGCCGATTCGGGACTGGGTCAAGCTGGCCGTCACCAGGGCGAAAGCCACGGGTGCTCCCGCGGTTTTCTGGCTGGATGAGAAAAGAGGCCACGACGCCCAGATCATCCGGAAAGTGAACAAGTATCTGCCCGAGAACGACACAGCCGATCTCGACATCCGCATCATGGAACCTGTGGAGGCGATGAAGTTCTCCCTGGAGAGGATCCGCCGCGGCGAAGATACTATTTCCGTCACGGGCAATGTGCTGCGGGATTACCTGACCGATCTGTTCCCTATCCTCGAGCTGGGAACCAGCGCCAGAATGCTGTCCATCGTGCCCCTGCTGAAAGGCGGCGGACTCTTCGAAACCGGCGCCGGAGGTTCGGCCCCGAAACACGTCCAGCAGTTCCTCAAGGAGGGTCATCTGAGATGGGATTCACTCGGTGA
>JAGLCY010000021.1 GCA_023270185.1 Candidatus Krumholzibacteriia bacterium
ATATTGACACGGTTCCCCGGCAACCGCCACCATAACCCCATCACCCGTGTTTATAGAGACTTATCCCTTTAACATTCACGAATTCCTTTAGCCCGTAATGCGATAATTCCCGACCCAGTCCGCTGTTTTTCACACCCCCGAACGGCATGCGTGGGTCCGACTTGGTAATGCTGTTGACGAACAGGGTTCCGGACTCCACCTGACGAGCGACACGGACTCCGCGCGCAAGGTCCCGGGTCCACACACTGCCACCGAGACCGAATTCACTGCTGTTGGCCAGGGAAATGGCCTCGGCTTCGTCTTTCACGGTGATGATCGGAGCGATGGGCCCAAACACCTCCTCGTCCACAAGTCGCATTCCCGGCCTGGTGTTTGTCACCACCGTGGGCGGGAAGAAAAAGCCTCGGCCGGGCAGACGCTCGCCACCACACAACACACGCGCGCCCAGGGACACCGACTGGGCCAGCTGTCCCTCCAACTCGCTGATCGCCGCTTCGTTCACCAGCGAACCCACCTGGGTTGTTTGGTTGAGCGGATCACCCACCTTCAGTTCTTTCATCAGCTCGGTAAAACGTCTGGTGAAAGCATCGACTATTTTTTCGACAACGATGAACCGCTTGGAGGCGATGCAACTCTGCCCCGCGGTGACCATGCGGCCGGTGACCGCGCCCCGTGCGGTAAAATCGATTTCGGCGTCTTCGAGGATTATGAACGGATCACTGCCCCCCAGTTCGAGAACAACTTTCTTAAGGCTGCGTCCCGCCTCGGATCCGATGTGACGCCCTACCTGCGTGCTGCCGGTCAACGACACACCCTGCACGTTATCCGAGGCGATCAGCGCGGAAACCGTTTCGTAATCCGGCACGATGGTGCGGAAAACATTGTCGGGGAAACCGGCCTGCACGAAGGCATCTTCAATGGCAAACGCGCAACCGGTGACGTTGCTGGCGTGCTTGAGCAGGCTGGTGTTGCCCGCCATCAGCCCGGGCACCGCAAAGCGCAGCGCCTGCCAAAAGGGATAGTTCCAGGGCATGATGGAAAAGATCACCCCCAGCGGCTGGAAGGTGACAATGTGTTCGAGACCGTCCGCGACAACCTTCTCGTCCGCCAGCCATGCCGCGGCGTTGGCGGCGTACACCTCGGTCATCCAGGCGCATTTTTCAATTTCGGCTTTGGCTTCGGTGACGGGTTTGCCCATTTCCGTCGTGACAAGGACGGCCCACTGCTCCGCGTTGTCGCGCAACACTTTGGCCAACCTCTGGAAATACGGCACCCGCTCTTCCACGGACAGATCGCCCCACTGGTTGAACGCATCCCGCGCGCGTCGGGCCGTTTGCATGACCTCATCCGACGCCATTGTCCGCCAGGTCCGAATGACTTCGCCCGTGGCGGGATTGACCGTCCTGAATTCCATGCCTTCCCCTTTACGTGACCCTACCCACGCCCCATGAACCGCTTCTTGCGTTCGATGGGCGAAGGCAACACCGTGCGCAGGCGCAGCTTTTCCGCGCCCGGCACCAGACGCAGTTGCCGTAGACTTTCGAGAGTCAGGGCGATCTTTCTGTCCGCGGATTTCAAGAGCCAGGATTTTCCATCGCGTTCGACGGAAATGACCAGGGGCACCGGCCGGGCGAGCAGCGGCTCGGGTGCGAATTCCGGGTCCTCACCGTCGAGATCTTCCTCGCCGGATTCCTCGGGTGCGCTCTGGACTTCTTCCACCTGGCAAAGCGGATGCATATCAGCGGGCTCGCCGAATTCATCGAACAGGCCGGCAATCCCTTCCAGGCCGGTGCGACCCGCGCGCTCGAGATCAATCTCGATGTAGATATCCCTGACCCAGGTCCCCAGCACTTCATCTATGCGCGTGATCCGGTCGGCAACGATCTCCCGACTGCCGTCGCTGCGAACCTGGACCCGACCGCCGACCACGAGGATGGAATCGCTTTCCACCAGGTCCTGCGCCTCTTCATAGAGCCGGTTGTAGATGGTCAGGCTGATGACCCCGCTGGTGTCCTCGAAATTCGCCCGGGCATAAATTCGTTTGTGCCGGTCCCTGTGCTTGGTGTGCGAAGTGATCACCCCGACGAGATCGACCCAGGCTCCTTCTCCCCGCTGGTGAGCGCCGGCGGCGGTATCCACCGGGAGACTGTCGATAAGTTCGCCGTACTCCTGGAAAGGATGGCCCGACAGGAAAAAACCGACCGCCTGGCGCTCCTTGCTCAGCTTCACCAACGGATCGAAAGGTTCGCATTCCTGCAGGACGGGCTTGAGCACATCGGCGACCGCGGTGCCTCCGAACAGGGAGGCCTGGCCGCCTGCCCGGTCGCGGGCGGCCTGTTGCCCGAAGGCGAGCGCGCGATCGAGGTTGGCCGACATCTGCCGGCGGTGTCCAGGCAACCGGTCCATCGCCCCGGCGTTGATCAATCCTTCGACCACCTTGCGGTTCACTTTCTGCAGATCCACGTTTTCGCACAGGTCGAATAGGTCCGTGAAATCGCGATCCAGTTCCTCACGGCAGGCGGCGATCACGTCGATGGCCGCCGAACCGACTCCCTTCACCGCCCCCATGCCGAACACGATGTCACCTTCGCGCACGCCGAATTCACTGCGTGGCTTGTTGATGTCCGGCGGACATATGCCCAGCCCAAGTGCCTTCACTTCGTCGATGAGCTGGGTTATCCGATCTGATTTGCGCATCTCCGTGCTCATGGTCGCTGCCATGAACTCGGCCGGGTGATGGGCCTTCAGCCAGGCTGTCTGGATGGACAAAAGGGCGTAGGCGGCGCTATGACTCTTGTTGAAGCCGTACTGCGCGAAAAACTCCATCTCCTCGTAGATGTCCTGGGCTGTGCGCAGTTCGTAGCCCTTCGCTTTGGCGCCGTCGAGGAACTGGACCTTCATCTCGGCCATCATCTCGAGCTTCTTCTTGCCCATCGCCTTGCGCAACGTGTCGGCCATGCCCATGGTGAAGCCGCCCATTACCGAGGCGATCTGCATCACCTGTTCCTGGTAAAGTATGACACCATAAGTGTCCTTCAGGATGGGCTCGAGGGTGGGGTCCTTGTAATCGACCTTCTTGCGGCCGTGTTTGCATTCGACGTAGACCTTGTCCATGTCCGCGCCCAAAGGACCGGGACGATACAGGGCGCAGATGGCGGTGATGTCTTCGTAGCGGGTGGGCGCCAGCTTGCGCACCAGTTCCTGCATGCCGCTGCTCTCGAGTTGGAACACTCCCACGGTGCGGCCCTCGCGAAGAAGCTGATAGGTGGCCTCGTCGTCGGTGGGAATCTCCTCTGCCTTCATGTGGGTGCCGGTTTTTTCGGCGATCAGATGGAGCGCCTTGTCGATCACCGTAAGGGTGCGCAGACCCAGGAAATCCATCTTCAGCAGGCCCAGCGCCTCGCTCATGTTCATATCGAACTGGACAGTGATGTCACCCTTGGTGCTCTTGTACAGTGGCGCGTGTTCGATAAGCGGCGTAGGCGTGATCAGCACGCCCGCCGCGTGAATACCAGTGTTGCGATTGAAACCCTCCAGAACCAGGGCATTGCGCAACAGCATGGCGTGGTTTTCCGATACACCGGGCACATCCTTCAGACCGGGCGCGGTGTCGATGGCCTTCTGCAGGGTGATCCCGATCTCCTCGGGCACCATCTTGCTGATGCGATCACTCTCGGCGAAGCTGAAGTCGAGAACCCGGGCCACGTCCTTGATCACGGCGCGGGCGGCCATGGTCCCGAAGGTAATAATCTGGGACACGTTCTCGCGGCCATATTTCTGTGCCACGTATTCGATGATCTGCCCGCGTTTCTCGTAGCAGAAATCCACGTCGATATCCGGCATCGAGATGCGCTCGGGATTCAGGAAACGCTCAAACAGGAGCCGGTGCCTGATGGGATCGATGTCCGTGATCCTCATGCAATAACAGACAAGGCTGCCGGCTGCGCTGCCGCGACCGGGGCCGACGGGAATGTCCATCCTGCGGGCGGCGTCGATGAAATCCCAGACGATCAGGAAATAACCGGCGTACCCGGTTTCCTTGATGACACCCAGCTCGTAGGCCAGGCGTTCCTCAATCTCCGTGGTGATTGTTTCGTACCGCTTGCCGAGCCCCTTCCGCGCCAGGTGTTCGACATACTGGTCGGGACTCGTGAACCCGTCGGGCAGGGGAAATCGGGGCAACAGCAGATTGCCGAGTTCCATCTTGAAGTCGACGGAATCGGCCACGCGCAGGGTGTTCTCCACGGCCTCCGGCCAGTCCTGGAACAGGGCCAGCATTTCTTCGGTGGACTTGAAGTAGATCTCCGGCGTATTGCTGCGCCAGCGACTGGGATCGCTGAGCGTCTTGCCCGTCTGCAGGGCCATCAGGATGTCGTGGGCCTCGTGGTGGTCGCGGTCCAGGAAGTGGCAATCGTTGGTCGCGACGATGGGCAGGCCGGTCTGCCTGGCGACCTCGGGCATGAGCTGCCTGATGCGGGCCTCTTCCTCGATCCCGTGGTTCTGGATTTCCAGGAAATAGTTGTCCTTGCCCAGAATGTCACGGTAGGCCGAGGCCGCCTCGACGGCAGCCTTCACGTTTCCGGTGCGCAGATGAAAATTGGGTTCGCCGCTCATGCAGGCCGATAGCCCGATGATCCCCTCGCTGTGTTTGCTGAGAAGCTCCCGGTCGATGCGCGGACGGTAGTAGAAGCCCTCGAGATATCCTTGTGACGAGAGATGAATAAGATTCCGGTATCCCGTGGCGTTTTTCGCCAGCAGGACCATGTGGTAGCTCTTGTTGCGCTTGTCGGTCGTGCGGTTGTGCCGGTCGTGGGTGATGTAGGCTTCGGTGCCGATGATCGCCTTGACGCCTTCCTTCTCGCAGGCCTTGTAGAATTCAACCGCGCCGAACATGTTGCCGTGATCGGTCAGCGCCAATGCCGGCTGGCCCAGGTCGGCGGCGCGCTTGGCCATGGCTCCCGTTTTCATGGCGCCGTCGAGCAACGAGTAGTCGGAATGGTTGTGCAGATGAACGAAGTTGCTCGGTGGTGCTGGTGATGCCATGGGTGAAAATCGCGTTTCTGTGTTTTGTTATGGCTCAAATCGGACCGCGCCGGACCAGACGAACTTTATGGTCCGGACAGGATAACCCGTATCAGGGGCAAGCTCAACCTTTGGCGTGAAGATTGGCGGAATGGGCAGAAACGGAGCCAATAAACCCCTATTCCCGACAGTCAATCAAAACTTCCGCCTCGGCTTCATTCTCAGCCTCGTCCGCGGCTTTCAAATGCAGCACATGGCGCCCAACCGCCAATTCATCCGGCAACTCCACCAGAACGCGGTCCCGGGGCAGATCGGGCTCCACGATGATCGGCTGACCATCCAGCGTGGCAATGATGGATTCCGGGGCGATGCCGGATCCCAGGTCCAGCAAACCCACCGGGAAGATCTCCCAGCTTGGCAGAGTCACCCCGTGGATCTGGCCGCGTGGATCGGCTGCCACGGTGATCACCGTGTCGGCGGGAAAAATCATTGGTGTCGCCACATCCCGAAACACGGAGTGCTGACCGGGGCTGGACAGGGCAAACTTGCGACCAGCTCCATGGTATTCCGGTTCAATAAGGCGACCAGCCGGCTTCCACTCGTCCTTGCTCCAGCGGTAAACCATGACGGCGGGATCCTTTTCAGGCAGCAGAGTGTCCGAAGCGTCAGTGAATATATCCAAATAACGCACGACCAAAGCCGCGTCGATGGGCCAGTCGGCAGCAAGGAAGCTGACCGAGGAATAGGCCGGATTGAATGCGACCTCCAGCCCTTGTTTCCCAGCCTGACGGCGTTGTTTTTTATTCTGGTTCCCGTGAACAACCGCCAGAGTCATGGGCTCCAGCACAGGATCCCCATTATCCGGGGAAAAATGAAGAATCGAGCGCATCTGAGCTTCGTTATTCACTTCAGCAAATGGATGCAGGTTATTGTCGGACAGGGTGTTTAAAGCCACGGAGACAGGGTCACCCAGCCACGCGCCACGTGAGGGTGGTTGTGGAAAGTCCACATCCGCGGCAAGAAGCGGAATGGAAACCGAAGTCTCGTTGCCCGCGAAATCGGCCGCCAGGATCTCCAGAACATGCGATCCGGGAGCCAATCCTGCACCATCAGGGCCCAGATACCATTCGCCACCCTGGCGTCCCGTCAGGGAATTGGCAGACCGGCGGTGCAACCAATGGTCCCTGATTCCCGGCACCTCCAGCCATTCCAGACGCTGCAGGCTGTTTTCGGAAAAATCGTAGCGATCGTTGCGGCAGCGATAGACCACATCGCCGTCCAGGCGGACTTCGATCAGCCAGGGTTCCAGCTTATGGTCGCGGATGTCGGCAGCGTCGATGATCTTGGCTGCAAAAGCTACGGGTCCGGCAACCTGCAACTGCGGTAACTCCCCCGTCAGACCGCAGGTGCCAGCACCCTCGGGCTTCAAAAGCCTGGCGGTAGGCTCTCCATCGATCCGGCTGCGGAAAGCGGCCGGAACAGCGCGGACCGCGTGGATGATCGGCGGAAAAGTATCCGGGACCACAAACCCCATGGCCAACGGATTGACCGGCCCGTTATCCACGTCACGCACCTCGAAATGGAGATGCGGCCCATTGGTCCCGCTCTCCCCCGTCAAACCAATCACGTCACCGCGCCGAACCGCCATCTCACCAGGCTTGAACTGGAGACGGACCCTGTAGGTCCCGGCCTCAACCTGCCGCGCCCGAACCATGGCCCGGATCGGATCGCTGAAACGGGAAAGGTGGGCGTAGACATATGTGCGCCCGGAATTACCAAGCAGATAGACGGCTCGTCCATAGGCAAACGGTGTTGCGCGGACCCGCACAACGCACCCGTCCTCCACCGCCCTGGCTGCAAAACCGGTTTGTGAGCAGGTCTTCAGATCCAGTCCGGCGTGAAACCGGCCGGACCGGTATTCCATGAAATTGCTGGTCAAATAGCGGGTGGGCAAATCCAGGGGCCAGCGGGGAGCAATCGCAGTGGAATCAGGCTCCGCCGCCCCGAGGGGTGAGATCCAGGCCGCCGTCAGCAAGATGCCGGAGCAGGCCAACAGGGGACCAAAAAATCCATATCTTTTCCCGGGCCAATGCATTGTGGGCAAACCTCCATGTCGCCGGTGATGTACCAATGTACCCTTACATTCTTGGGGCGACAAGCTTCCTCTGAACCTGTATCATGCGGAAAGGAAGGAACCGATTTTCCCCATTCGTTCCGGAACATTCCGGAGCGCCCCGTGAGGCTCACCTCGACGAACACCCGCGGGCTAATGTCTGGAGGAATTCATGGACGTGAACACCAGCCACTGGGTTGATGACCAGGGCAGTATCCCCACCCCCGCAGGCCGTACTTTTCTCCTCGACACCAATGTCCTGCTCCACGATGCCGACAGCCTGTCGGCTTTCGAAGAACACAACATCGTGTTGACTGTGGATGTCCTGGAGGAACTCGACCGCTTCAAACGCGGCAACGACGAGCGGGGCCGCAACGCGCGCCGGGTTATCCGGACCATCGACTCCTATCGTGATGGCCGCCCCCTGAGCAAGGGCGTGACGTTGCCCGGCGGAGGCAAGCTCTATGTCTTCGTCAAGAGCTTCACTGATTTCCTGCCCAGGGGCATGGACAAATCCCAGCCTGACAACCGGATTCTCGCCGCCGCCTGCGCCCTGGTGAAAGCCGGCTCCGATGTGTTCTTCGTTACCAAGGACATCAACGCGCGGGTCAAGGCCGATGCCCTGGGCATCCAGGCCCAGGACTATCTGAACCGGGTCGTCAACTTCGACGAACTCTACACCGGTTGGAGTGAACACGAAGTCCCCGATGAAATCATCGACCGTTTTTACCGGGGAGAGCCGGTCAAGACCGAGACCCCCATGTGCCCCAACGAGTGCGTGCTCCTGAAAGCGGCATCCAACCCCAAGCAGACCGCCCGCGGAATCTACCGGAACGAGTCGGGCGTCATCGAACCCCTTCAGCACGGGGACAGCCATCCCTGGGGCCTTTCGGCGCGGAACCTGCAGCAGCATTTCGCCATGGA
>JAGLCY010000210.1 GCA_023270185.1 Candidatus Krumholzibacteriia bacterium
CGGGGCAGCACCTTCTATCTGGCCATGTACTGGGCCCAGGCTCTGGCCGCCCAGGACAAGGACGAGGAGATGAAAGCCCGCTTTGCGGGGATCGCCGCTGAGCTTGCCGACAGCGAGGACAAGATCACCGGAGAACTGCTGGCCGCCCAGGGCGAGCCCGTTGATCTTGGCGGTTATTTCCTTCCTGACGAAAGCAAGGCGGGAAAGGCCATGCGCCCCAGCGCGACCTTCAACGCAATCATCGACGCCATGTGATCTTTTCTTTTTGTGACAAAGGCGCCCTGGTCAGTCAGGGCGCCCTTTTTTTTCAAAAATTGCACTTGTCGTATTTACCAAAATTTTACAAGCTACTTACACTCGGATAATGAGTTCCGGTTATTTTCCCATCAAGAAGAAATCGCCTTGGACGCGGGGAATTATCCCCGGCCATCCACCAACGCAAAAACAAGGAGTTTTCACCTTGAATAAGCGGATTTTGACACTGGCTGTAGGCGGACTGCTGCTAACTGCTGCCGGGTTCGTCGCTGATAGCCACGCCGAAGAAGCCAAAAAAGGCCTACAGTTCGGGGGAAGTATGCGGGGCCGATACGAGGCCATGAGTTTTTCCGAAAATGCGGATGGTTCGAAAAAGGAAACCCGGGGCCGGATAAGGTATCGCCTGCGCCTGGACGGCAAGGCCTTGATCAATCCCAAAGCCCAGTTCTATTTTCGTCTGGCAAGCGGAACCGACAGCCGCAGCGGCAACGTCACGCTGGGTGATCCCGCGGATTACGCTCCCAACGCCCTGAGTATCCGGTATGCGGCGCTCGTGTACTCACCCTGGGATATGGGAAAGCTCCCTGATGAAAAAGGCCATTGGAAGTTTGATTTTGGTCGGGTCAAGAATCCCTACATATGGAAAGGCCACGGCAAGGACATGATGCTGTGGGACGGCGACATCTCACTGACGGGAGCCGGAACCCAGTTCGACCGCAAACTGGGTGACAGCGGCAGTATTTTCGTCAATGCCGGGTATTACGCGATTGACGAAAACGGCAAGGGCGAAAAGGACCCTTACCTGGCCCCCGTGCAACTGGGACTTCTTTTCGGCGAGGGGAAAACGACTTTCGGAATCCGGGGCTCGTATTATTACATGAACGAGCTCGACGCGGATTTCGTTTCCCGAGGTGTCAACGGTGAGAACATCGACGGCTCCGATGGAGCAACCAGCTCAGGCGGTAACGTCGAAGACGGTCTCACTGGCAGCGCCGACGGCGGCCGGCTGGCGGTCGTCTCCACCCAGGCCTTCGCGTCGACGGCGCTTGGCTCGGTACCCCTGACCCTGTCCGGCGGGTATTCGGACAATACCAGCGCCAAGGCCTCCGTCATGTTCCCGGGCGTGGGAAAGAACTCGATCGCCTACAACATCGGTCTCGAGGGTGGAGCCAAGAAGAAGGCCCTCATGCTGGGCGCCGGCTGGTATCACACCGAAGCCAACGCCTTCCCCTCCCAGTTCATCGACAGCGATCTTCTGGACGGGTACACCAACCGCGAGGGACTGTTGATCTACTTGTCGAAGACCATAATGAAAAGCACCGATTTCAACGTCCAGTTCTTCAGTTCCAACGCCATCGCAACGGATCCAGGTCTGGAGGGTTCGGCCAATAATGCGAAGAGGGACCGCTTGCAGGTCGACATCCTCTACAAGTTCTGATCCGGCACCGTGCCTGACTTGAAGCCCGACTGTGGGAACTCGTAACCCACGACCGGGCTTCGCTTATCCTGTCCACTCCATCTGGACTCGCAATCTACTTTTCCATATAAATTATCCAAATCCGGGACCACCGATGTTACCATGCCGGCAAAGGAGGCTCATGGTCATCAATCGTAAATTATATTCCGTCCTGTTTCTTTCACTTGTACTCACTGTCATCTTCCCTGGGGTACGGAATGCCGCAGCCGATTTGACCCATGGTCCTAGGAAGGTGAAAATGCTGCGCCAGGCCGTGGATGCGGATCCCTCCAACCCGTCAGGCTGGGTCGGACTGGCTGAAGTCCTGCGCCTGATGGGGTACCGCACCGAAGCCACCGCAGCGCTGGATTCGGCTCTGGTCCTGATTAAACAATCCAGCGGACAGGACAAGAAACAGCACGCGCTCGAGTATTCACTCGCGCGGGCCTGGCTTGATTACGACCAGGGCGATTGGGCCGACGGTGAAATCCGGGCGGAACGAGCCGTCAAACTGGGCGGCGGCCTGGAGGCCCAACTGATCGCCGGGCTGAACCGGGCTGGAAGCAACATCAAGGACAAGAAGATGAGGGAAAGCCTGGGAGTCTTCTTTCCCATGGACTCGAGCACCAATCGTCAACGAAATTACTGGTGGGCCTACAGGACATGGCGCCATCTCCACAATGTCCCCTACAGCCCGCCCGACGTCTTGGGATACAAGGCTGATTCCTTCAAGATCCCGGAACACGAAGTTCTCCGGTGGCGGGACAGGGGCTTAGTGGAAGAAGCCAACAATGAGAACATCCTGGCCACCAGCGCCTACGAAAAAAGCGCGCAATACCATCCGGTCCGCGGCGGCGACTGGATAAAGAGACTGGAACGAAAGGTCCCCGGCGCAAAACCCGGCTTCCCTCCCATGCCCTTCTGGGTGAACCGCGACGATGGTTACGTGACCGGCTCACTGCTTGCCTACCAGGGCTACTGCCACGACCGGATGAAAGCGGAAACCGACCCTGATCTGCGGGCCGCCTGGGCCAACCGGGTTGTGTGGGCCGGCAAGGCTGCCGTCCACCGGTATCCCTACCGCCCCTGGACCCGGTTATGGCGCGGCGAGGCTTTCCTCGAATTGGACCTGTTCAGGGAGGCGGAAAACGACATCACATTCGCCCGGGCATGGTTCGAGGAATTCGAGATCGACGAGCCGGCCCTGAACCCGGTGGATGGCCACATCTACCTACTGGAAAAGAACTACCGGGACGCGCTGCCGGTGCTTGAACAGGCGGCTGTTGATTTCCCGGATGACGCCTCGGTCTGGGCGGATCTTGGCCTGGTCCGGATCAAGAAAATGGGGCGTGATCCCGCCCGGGAGGCATTCGACCGAGCGCTCGAACTTGACTCCACCCTGGGTGTGGTTTGGCACAACCGGGGCATGCTCAACATGCAGGATGACCGTTTTGCCGAAGCCCTGACCGATCTTGAAACGGCAGCCGAGTTGGCTCCCCACGATCCCCAGGTCATTTTGGACCTGGCCAGGATCAAACAGATCATCAAGTACAAAGGCCGGTAGATCCCCATCGTGTTGAGATGAAATCCGCCGGACCCCGAAAGGTCCGGCGGATTTTTTCAAACCATCGAAACGATCAGCGGATCAACGTCATCTTGTGCCGCAGGTCTCCGCTGTTTGATTTCAGCACGTAGTAATAGACCCCCGAGGCCACACTCCGGCCCCCGTTGTCCTTACCATCCCAGAGTACCTGGTTTTCGCCTTCGGCAACCAGGCCGTCGACAAGGGTGCGCACCAGCGCGCCACGTTCGTCGTAGATCCGCAGCGATACGGTCTGGGCTGAAGGCAGACTGAAGTCGATCCAGGTCTGCGGGTTGAACGGATTGGGATAGTTCTGGGCCAAAGTCGTGATGCGTGGCACCACTTGTTCTTCCGGCGCCGCCGAGACATCCAGCAGGGCGGACTGTTGGGCCACGACTATCGGAGTGCTTTTGCCGTTGTTGTTCCAGGCGTCGTAGACTTGCTGGCTCAGGTCGTTGGTGTGGTTGTTTTCGACCAGGAACTCCATGTATTCCTTGGAAGTGGTCTGATAATAATACGTGACATCCACGCGCCGGGCGGTAATCGGCAGGATGTATTCCGTGTCGTCCCAGTACTGGCCATCTTCGTAGCTGTATGCCACGACGGGTGACTGCGCAATCACGAAGGCCGCGTTGGTGAAGCCGCGCGGCGGAATACGGTTGTCCGAGTAGACAGTGTCGCTCAAGGGGAAGAAGAACGACGGACCTGCTTCCATGCCGATGATGGGCGCCAGCCTGGCAGAAATCCCCGGTTCGATGTGGTAGATCTTGGCATCCTCGTCATGACTGAGCACACCGGTCGCGTTATCGTAATGCCCGCTTTCATAGACCATCACATCGGAGGCATCGTAGGCCTTGATGTTCAGCCACATGCGCCGTCCTTCGGGATAACCGGACGGCAGTTTGTGGCCTGTTTCGTTGGTGATCCTGACGGTGACGGCTGGCTGGCCGTCCACCGGCGTGATAGTCAGGTCCATGGTCGCCGCCAGGGAGAGCATGGCGATCGCCCGCAGCTTACCGTCCTGCAACGCGGCGGTATCCAACTCCGGGAACCAGATCGGAAGAATGTCCGGCAGGAAAGTGTTTCCGCCGGTCAGATCGTGCAGACCGAGATCGGTGCGCGTCGGGGAGCTGGGCACGTTGCTGCCCACGCCGGTGACGTCACGCATATGGCAATCCTGGCAGGTCGACACTATGCCGTCAGGCTTGTCCCCCGCGAACTGGGGCTGATAGACCCCCGTGGACGCGTATTCACTTGCCTCCCACTCGCTGAAGGTCCGCTCTACCGGGACCATATTGCGCCGGTCACCATCGGGATGCGGCGTATCAAGGGCGTGGACATCATATTTTCCAGGCGCGTCGCCGGCCACGAAGGCCGGGTTGCTTACGTCGTGGCAAGTGCCGCACAATTGGGATGTGCGGTGGAAGTTGGAGTCCAGGAACTGGTGGCTGGCGGCAGCGTCATCATAGGGTCCGCGCATGATCGGATCGGGATCGGTAACGAACTCGCCGTTGGCGGCCTCCAGAGGGGCGAGGTCCAAATCGGCAATGATTTCATCGTCGCCGGCCGGGCTGACGCCGGGCACGTAGACCGGGTCGACCATGCGGTGGCAGTAATCACACTGGACTCCCTGCAAATCCTTGTCGGTCAGCATGGCGCCCGAGGTGTCGAAGGAACGCCCCTCCTGCCAACCACCGGGCGTATGGCAGCGCAGACAGAGATCACCCACCGCCGGGACGACTTCTTCGGCAACCGCAACGGTCGCCATATAAAGCGGATCACGCATGGCCTGGCCCATCATGCTGCCCTGCCAGTTGTGCCAATGCTCGGTGTCGGTGTCGTAGCCGCCATGGCATTGAATACAGACTACCGAAGGATCGTCCAGGGAGCTTCCCTCGAAGGGATTGGTCCCGCCAAGATCGAAGTCGCGCAGCGTGGTCGGCACCACTCCGTGTGTCACAGGGATGATGGTGAACGCCACCGGACTGTCGTCATAGGCATCGTTGCCGGCGTTATCGTAGGCCTCCACGCGCAGAATGCTGTTTGGACTGGGAAGGTTGGGAAAGAACATCTGGTAGGTTCCATCATTGGGCACCCCCTTGGCCATGGCCTTGAAGGTCGCGCCGCCGTCACCACTCAGATACAAATCGACATGGGAAATACCACCGGCGTCGGTGGCCGTCCAAGTGACCTCGTTGTAGGTGGCGGAGGGAATCATCTCGCCACCCACGGGTGAAGTGATGGTCACTTCGGGCGGGGTGCTGTCGGTGGAACCGGTGGGGGTCAGATAATCCAACAAATCGGCCAGGTCAACATTGACGGCACTGCCCACATTGCCGGTCGAAAGACCGGGAAAAGTCGGTGTGTTGGACCAATTGATGGTATCGGTGATCTCCACCAGGTTGCTGAACCCGTCGCCGTCGGCGTCATCGTTCTCCACATCGACAACAGCTTCGGCGGCGGTCATTCCAGCGGACAATCGTACCTCGATCGACAAACCGTAGGGATTGCGGGCATCGCTGCCGTCGAAGTCGAAATGGCAAACCCCGCAGTGGCCCTTGTTGCTGGGTACATCGTCAAGGAACGTATTTTCGGCACCGGGATAACGGTCGAAAAAGTCATTCCTGAACGGGTTGCGGGCTGAACTGATGGCGGGAAGAAGAAGGGCCACAAGGACCAGCAGGACGATCAGCCGAACGCAACGATTTGACATGGCAGGGCTCCCCTGTCGTAGAAGTTTAGCGGATTCCAAGGTAGCCCACCGGAGCTAAACCCCAAAACCGGTATGCAAGTTGTGAAGATATTATGACAGAATCAGTCCGGATTGACAAGGAGTTTTCGATATAAACAGGAATGATAATTGATTATGAAAATCACCTAAACTCGCCTAAGACACCAACATCCACACAAATGTGTCAATCTTCACTTTTGCTCAAGACCCCAGTGAGGACCTCACGCATCATTTTCAGAGTGTAGGGCTTGGCCACGAAGCCGGCGACTTCAAAACTGCTCGTCTTATCCTCGACCTCCTGCGAATCATAGCCGCTGGAAAGGATCACGGGGATATCCGATCGGATGACCCGCAGGCGTCGGTAGGCAGCCATGCCGTCCATTCCGGCCATGGTAAAATCAAGCAACACCGCGTTGATGTCGTGGTGACGCTCCCCGAAAATACGGATGGCCTCGAACCCATCGGCCGCCAACAGCACCTTGCAACCCAAACGACGCAGAAAACTTTCCCCCACAGCCCGGACCTGGGGATCGTCATCCACCACCAGAATGAGTTTGCCGGCAAGGTTCACCTCCGATGTTTCCGGGCTGCGGCGACGGCGTTTACGGGACGGAATCGCGGTGATCTGATGGGCCGGCAACAGGAAAGAGATCGTGGATCCGCTTGTCGGACCCGTTTCCATCCGGAACCCCCCGTCATGTCCCTTGATGATTCCCAGGGCCGCGGACATTCCCAGGCCCCGGCCCGCGAACTTGGTGGTGAAAAAAGGGTCGAAGATCCTGTTGGCCACATCGGTTTCCATCCCACACCCTGAGTCGCGAACTTCACACCACACATGGCGTCCTGGGTTCATCCCGCTTCCGTTGACCACATTTTTCAAATCGTCTGCCTCAAATACATTCACACCGGTCCGCACCATGATCTCGCCACCTTCGTCACCAAGGGACTCGGCCGCGTTGGTCACGAGGTTCATGAGGACCTGGCGGATCTGGGTCTCGTCAATCTTTACAGAGGGCAAATCATCCGCTAGTTCAAAATGCAGATGGGACCTTTTGGAGACCGAAACCTGGAGCAATCGTTTGATGTCGAGGATCAACTGGTTGAGATTCGCAGGCTGAACCGAAATCTTTCCGCTCCCGGCGTAGGCCTGCATCTGGCGACAGAGATCAGCTGCCCGGCCAGCGGCCTCGAGGACAGCGTCCAGGCTGTTCCGGTTGACGGAAGTCCCTTTTATGTCGCCGCGCACCAATTCGGTGTTGCCCATGATCGTCACCAACAGGTTGTTGAAATCGTGAGCGATGCCGCCGGCCAGCACACCGAGACTTTCCAGTTTCTGGGCGTCACGAAGACGGGCCTCCAACTCCTGCTGTTCAAGTTCCACCCTTTTGCGTTCGGAAATGTCCCGCGCGATAAGCAGAATCTGGGGTTCCCCACCACCGGTGATTGACCCCGGGATCAGGGTTGAACTGACTTCCATGGACACGCGCCGGCCACGTCCGTCCAGAAAGACCGTCTCATAGAGGGAAACCCCGGGGCTGCCTCCGTTACGCTGCTTCTTGCGCTCGGGAATCTCCTCGTGGAATTCCGGCGGCACAAGATCCAGGACGTTTCGTCCGACCAGATCCTCCTCCGCGTAACCGGTCAATTCCAGTCCTGCCCGGTTCACGAAAGTCACATTGCCCGACAGGTCGTGGCGAATGATCACATCGTGGGCGGTTTCCACCAACAGCCGGTAACGCTCTTCCGAACCGGTGAGATCCAGCTGGGCCTGCTTCAAATCGGTGATGTCTATGGTGGCGAAGACGAGCAGATCGCCCGGCTTGTCCGGACTGGGAATCCAAGCCTGGTTCATGGTGAAATAGTGGCGACCATCCAGGGCGCGGTACTGGCATTCGCCCTCAAAATACTCGTCACCGCGAGCGATGGCCTTGAGGACCCCTTTGATACCCGGCAGTGACTCCGGCAGGACGACCCGGTCAAGGGAATTGAGCATTTCCTGGCGGTTGGCCGCCGCGTTCAGGGTGATGACCGCCTTGTTAACGTCCACCACCCGAACCAGGGAGACCGCCAGGGTAATGAATTCGGGATGGGCGTCCAGCCAGAGTTCGAAATCTTCCACTCCACCGGCGATGACGTTGTCAATGGCCTGCCGGGCAAGAGTGATATCCTCGACAAACAGGGGCACCGTGGCCATTCGGAAGACATGCTCCCAACCGGCCTGATCCAATTCGACCGGTGCGACCGTTCGGGGGATCCTATTTGATTCCCGGGGTGACTTCATCCGCTCCTCGCGCCTCCGCGGCCCCCTTCCAGCGCCGGTGAACCCAGAACCATTGCTCCGGGCGGTCCCAAATGAACCGTTCCACCGCCGCCGAAATCCGGCCTGTGAATTCCCTGATATCGCTTTCTCTATCACTCAAACCCTGTGGTTCCAGAGCTTCCCCGATGTGCAGGGTGTGGGTGCGGTCGTCATTCCTCAGAATCGCCACCGGGATCACGGGGCACCCCGTCCGGATCGAGATCCTCGCGGCTCCGGGCCAGGTCGAAGCCGGCAGGCCCAGAAAATCCGTCACGAAGCCGGTCTTGCCCGCGTCCTGATCCATCAGCAATGTGACCAGCCCACCACTGCGCAAATGCGCAAGGACGGCCCGGCCTGACCGTTCCGTCGGCACGGTCCGGATCCCGAAACGAAGTCGTTGTTCCTGAAGAAAGCGATCGAAGGGGGCGTTCCGCTGGACCTTGACCACGTCCAGCAGCGGAAAACGTCGGGCGAGAACCCTTCCGCCAAGTTCGAAATTTCCAATATGACCAGTGGCGGCAATGGCGCCCCGGCCCCGGGCCAGGGCCCTATCCAGTACATCCCAGCCGGGAGCGATATCCACGGTCTGAAACAGCGCATCCGGCTCGGCGCAAAGCACCTCCGCCGCTGTAAGGCCAAGATGATCGTACACCTTAACGCAAAGGGCCGCAAGTTCCGTGGCGGGCAAAGAGGGGAAAACGGCCCCCAATTGAGTCTTGACCACTTCCCCGCGCAGGCCGAGCGAGAGGCCGGCCAACCGGGCGCATCGACGCAGGAAAGCGGACGACCACCGGTAGGGAACCGATCTCAGACAGGGAAGGACCGCGCGGAAAAGGGCATATTCACTGTGACTCTTGAAATCCATGACCTGAAAATAGAGGACCTTCGCCCGCAATGCCAGTCCGGGGACAATTGACTACTTTCCGGCAGGGTTAAACAACCGTATCGGCCGGGGAAGATTGTTATTTTTTTCGCACCCCGTGGAAAACCGTTTTTAACGATTTGGAAGATTGTCCCGGACAATGGATGATTCCGTTTTGCTCAATCAACAACCTTGTTCAATTAGGATAAAGATATCTAAATATACTATTTTCAGGAATAATTCGATCTTCTTCGACCTTCGGCTCCTAACCGCCATTGCCAAATATGTTGATAGGTCAGACCCCATCCTGCCCATTCCAGTGAAAAGTACCTGACGATTTTTCAAAAACCGACAAACCAGGCTGACCGAGCGCTCATCAAAACCGTTGCTCCCGGAAAGGAGATAATCCATTCTCCGCTCATCGATCTAAAAAACCGTTTCGGTCCATATTCAGGACAAGGAGCCCGACGATGAAACGAATCCTGATCGCCGCCTGTGCCATGGCCATCCTGCTGTCCGGCGCCGCAATGGCCGCCGAAGACACGGTGGCCGGCAAGTGCATGACCTGCCACAAGGAAAAATCCCCCGGTCTGTACAACCAGTGGTACAAGAGCGAACACGCCAAGCACAACGTGACTTGCCTGAACTGCCACCAGGCGGCCGACGGCGACGCCGACGGCTTCATGCATGAAGGCGCTCTGATCGCCACCCTGGTCACACCCAAGGACTGTGGCAAATGCCACGAAAAGGAAGCCCAGCAGGTCAACGACAGCTACCATGCCCATGCCGGGGAAATCCTCGACTCCATCGACGCCTATCTGGCCCATGCGGCCGGCGGCACCCCCGTGGCCATCGCCGGTTGTGAGAGTTGCCACGGCAGCAAGGTCAAAATCGATCCGAACAGCCCGAACAAGCTGGATTCCATGAGCTGGCCCAACAGCGGTATCGGGCGGATCAACCCCGACGGAAGCAAGGGCGCCTGCACCGCCTGCCATACCCGGCACGCCTTCAGCGTCAAGCAGGCCCGGCAGCCCGAAGCCTGCTCCAAGTGCCATCTGGGCCCCGACCATCCCCAGAAGGAAATCTTCGAGGCGTCCAAGCACGGCAACGCCTATTACACCCACAAGGACGAGATGAACCTCGATTCGGACAGGTGGGTCGTCGGCGTGGATTATTATGAGGCCCCCACCTGCGCCACCTGCCACATGTCGGCCACCCCAAAACAGGCCGTCACCCACGATGTGGGCCAGCGCATCAGCTGGACACTGCGTCCACCCATCTCGGTGACCAAGGAGGATTGGGAGACGAAGCGGGCCAACATGAAGGACGTCTGCGTCAACTGCCATGGCGCCAGTTTCGTGGACGGCCATTACGCCCAGTTCGACGGCGTCGTCAACCTCTACAACGAGAAATTCGCCAAGCCGGGACTGGCCCTCTACAAGAAGGCCAAGGAACTCAAGCTGGGTGAGGGCACGGCCAACTTCTCCAACAAGTACGAGTGGATCTGGTGGGAGATCTGGCACCACGAGGGACGCCGCGCGCGCCACGGGGCCGCCATGATGGGTCCGGATTACACCTGGTGGCACGGTATCTACGAGGTCTCGCAGCACTTCTACTTCAAGTACATCCCCGAGTTGCGGAAATTCCACAACGCGGAGTTGGACAAGATGATCGACGAAGTTCTGGCCGATCCGTACCACAACTGGCTGAACCGTCCCACTGCCGACATCAAGGCCGACATCAAGTCGGGCAAGATGGCGGAAATGTACAACGGCATGTACCAGGTCAACACCAAGTAAGGGGCTGATCGATGAAGCGGTTCCAGCTCTTCATCCGCGGCATCATGACGAACTGGACGGGAACGGTGGGGGTCGCGTTGACGACCTCCGCCTTCCTGCTCTTCGTGTTCTTCGAGTTGCTGCATATCGCGGGAATCCTGACCAATTCCTACGTCGGGCTCATCAGCTACATGGCCCTGCCGGCCCTGTTTCTGTTTGGTCTGGTTCTGATTCCGCTGGGCTGGTGGCAATTCCGCCGGGCCACCGGACGTTCGACTTCGGAATTGCTCACCCAAAGATTCCCCGACGACATGACCAAGGCCAAACGGCTCGGCTCATCCCTGATGGGCATGATCGCCTTGCTGACGGTTGTGAACATCCTGTTCCTGGGCATCGGCGGCGCCCGCATGCTCCATTTCATGGACTCGCCGAAGTTTTGCGGCACAGCCTGCCATTCGGTCATGGAACCTGAATGGGTGGCCTATCAGAACTCCCCCCATGCCCATGTGCGCTGCGTCGACTGTCATGTCGGTGAGGGCGCCCAGGCCCTCCTGGACGCCAAGCTCAACGGGTTGTGGCAGGTCGTCTCGGCAACCTTCGACCTGTACGAACGGCCCATTCCCACGCCGGTGCACCAGTTGCGGCCGGCCCGGGAAACGTGCGAAAAATGCCACTGGCCGGACAAGTTCTTTGGGGACCGGATCAAGTCCTTCCAGACCTTTCGGTTCGACCAGGGATCCACGCCCCGGTTCACCACCCTGGCTTTGAAGGTGGGGTCCGGAACCGATGATTCACACGGCACCATCCACTGGCATATCGCCGAGACCAACGAGGTCCGCTACCAGGCTGTCGACGAAAAACGCCTGGTGATGGAGTGGGTGGAAATCAAACGCGGCGAGGAATTCCATCGGTACACCAATCAGAAGGTCGGACATCACTCCGTCGATGAAACGGAAGTAGCCGAACCCCGGTCAATGGATTGTGTGGACTGCCACAACCGGGCCACCCACATCTACCAGGACCCGGAAAGAGCCCTCGACAATGCCCTGGCCGCAGGTCGGATCAGCCGCGACCTCCCCTTTGCCAAAAAGGTGGGATTGGGCGCCCTGCTCGGCCGTTACGGAGCGACCAAGGCCGATGCCGTCAAGAGTATCGAAAACGAGGTTCGCGGTCATTACATGCGCGATGAGCACCATGGGCCGGTCAACCTCCAGGACGTGGACCTGATGGTCGCCGAGCTACAGCTCATCTATTCCAACAACAACTTCCCCGGCATGAACGTCGGCTGGAACACGTACCCTTCGCACCTGGGACACAAAAATGATTCCGGGTGTTTCCGCTGCCACAACCGGGACATGGTTGACGAGACCGGACAGACCATTCCCTATGATTGCACCCTGTGTCATTCCATCCTGGCCATGGACAGCCCTACGGAATTCCAGTTCCTGCTCCCCGCGGTCGACAAGGATCCGGATCGTGACATGCACGAGTACCTGAGGCGTGAGTTCCTTGGGATTCCACAGGGGGCGTTCGCCGAGCCCGACACTGCCATCGCTGACAAGGAAGCTTCTTTGGCTGAGTAGTTTCCGTCAGTGAGTCGTAACGGGGTGGTCGTTCAGACCACCTCGTTTTTTTGTACCGGTGGCGGGCTACGTTCAACGTGTGGTGTTACTATACTTTAATCTTCCTGAACGATCGTGAATTCGAGAACCGGAGACACCATGCACGATTCCGAACATCGCCCCTACAACGGCTTGCCCGACCTCACCGAGGCGGAAATGCTCGCCCGAGCCAAAACCTTTCATGAACTGGTGACCCGACGTCGCACAGTGAGGGATTTTTCCGACCGCCCCGTGCCGCGCGAGATCATCGCCGCCTGCGTCCAGGCCGCCGGACAGGCCCCCAGCGGCGCCAACATGCAGCCCTGGCATTTCGAGGTGGTGGGCGACCCGGTGATCAAGAAACAAATTCGTTTGGCAGCCGAAGAGGAAGAGCAACAGTTCTATGAAGGCCGTGCCAGCGAGGAATGGCTGGACGTCCTGGCGCCCCTGGGTACGGACGCGGAGAAGCCCTTCCTGGAGACCGCCCCCTGGTTGATCGTCATCTTCGAGCAGCGTTACGGACTGGATCCGGACGGTGAAAAGATCCGTTACTACTACACCAAGGAATCGGTCGGCCTGGCATCCGGATTCCTGATCGCGGCCCTGCACAACGCAGGATTGGCCTCCCTGACACACACGCCAAGTCCCATGGGTTTTTTGAACAGGATCCTGGAACGGCCCGGCAGTGAGAAACCGTTTCTGCTTCTGGTGACAGGGTATCCAGCTGAAGGAGCGGTGGTTCCGGACATCACCCGCAAGGAGCCCGGTGAGTTCATTCATTATCGCGATGCGGGCGAGACTTGAAATGGAGAACCGGTTGGGGTATCATCAGGTGACTACGGAACCGTATCACCCCTGATCGATTCATGTGGTTGGAAACTCCCGGAACAGTCGCGCGCCGTTCCGGGAGAGTCACCAATTTCGTCGTTAATTTGGCCAGGGGGAAAAATCATGGCCCGCCGTTCCTGCATTTTACTTTCCACGTTTCTTATCTGTCTCCTCGTTATTCCCGTGACCTACGCCCAAACCACGGGTGTCGGCGGACCCTACGGCGAATACGACATGGCCTATCAGGGATCGGAAACCCTGACCCTGTTCGTGGTTCCCGATGGAAGCGGTGACTCCTTCGACCAGGCGAGCCTGCCGTTCGGAGGCACTGAAGACGCAACCATTACCGTGTTGCTGGTGGACGGTGGCTGGTTACCGATCGCCTATTTTCCCGCTGAGGACATATGGCTGGAGTCCGAAGACAACGGTCTGGTACCCTGCATGGGTGGAACCATCGCGGATGCCAACACGGGGACTGACGGCAGAGCCCAGTGGCGCGAACCCCCGCTCGGCGGAGGTCAAAGCCAGGCCCTCACCGTGGTCATGGTCAACGGGATGCTGTTGGAATTGACATCAGGGGTGCGCCTGAGCTTCAACAGCCCGGACATCAACGGGGATCTCATGGTGGACCTGACGGACCTTCAGCTTTTCGCGGTGGACTTCTTTTCCAGTGACGACTTCAGATCGGATTTCCACAGGGACGGAATAGTGAACCTCTCGGATTTACCCCCAATGGCCCTGGCTATCGGAGCCAACTGTCCCTGATCAGCCCGTCGCCTGCGAGGCGATAATACCGTCCGCGGCCTCGATGGCCTTGTCCAGGGCCGCGGCATCCGGCATGCCCGCCTGGGCCATGTTGGGCCGGCCGCCGCCCCTGCCGCCACCCGCCGCGGCGATTTCCTTGACCAGATTTCCCGCGTGAAGCCGCTTGGAATCCACCAGGTCCGCCGTCACCGTGACCAGCAGGGTGGCCTTGCCGCCCAGTTCGGTCGCCAGGACCACCACACCCGAGGCGCCCAGCTTGTCACGCACATGATCACCCAG
>JAGLCY010000211.1 GCA_023270185.1 Candidatus Krumholzibacteriia bacterium
CCTCCGTCGGCGCGCAGCAACGACCCGATTTCTCCCAGCTGGTCCCTTTCCTCCACGGAGCGGGCCAACGCGACATCCCCGCTCACAGCCTCGATGCGTCGCACGCCCGCCGCCACGCTGCCTTCGCCAAGGATGCGGAACAGACCCACGTCCCCGGTGCGACGGCAGTGGGTTCCCCCGCACAGTTCGATGGAATAGACCGGCCCTGCATCCTCGTCGTGACCGGCGGCGACCTGGTAGCCCCCATGGATCTCGATCATGCGGACCTTGTCCCCATACTTCTCACCGAACAGGGCCATGGCACCCCGTTCTTTGGCTTCATCGATGGGAATGCCTTCGTGACTCATGACGGCCCGGTTCGAAAGGACCGCTTCATTGACCTGTTGTTCGATCTGCCGCATTTCCCCGGCCGTGACGGCCTTGTCATGGCGAAAGTCGAACCGCAGGCGGTCTGCATCCACCACGCTGCCCGCTTGCTCCACGTGGTCGCCCAGCACATTACGCAGAGCGGCATGCAGAAGATGAGTTGCCGTATGGTTGCGCATAACGCCCAACCGATAGGCAGGATCCACCTCCAACTTTACCTTGGCATCGGCACGGAACATTTCGACCAGTTTGTCTGCTTCCGCGGAAACGACCGCCACGGAACCCTCTTCGGAGACGACGGCGCCCAGTACATCCATTCCATTGGCGCCATCATTCGTTTTGACTTCTCCGATGTCGCCGACCTGTCCCCCGGCTTCGGCGTAGAATGGAGTGTGGACAAAAAGGAGATGCGACAGGGGTCGATCCTGGTCATCCTTGCCCGCGGCCCGAACGGCCACGACTTCAGTGTCATCAGTCAATCCGTCATATCCCGTAAAAACGGCTTTGAAACCCGCCAGATTCCGGGCCGGGTCAATCGGCTGCCAGGGAGAGATTCCCTCCATGAACCGATTTTCCCTCCGGCTCTGGACCCGCTGCTTTTCCATGCAGACCTTGAAACCATCACGGTCCACCGTGAAACCATCCTCGCCTGCGACGACCGCCGTCAGGTCCACCGGAAATCCAAAGGTGTCATGCAGTTTGAAAGCTTCTTCGCCTGTCAGTCGGGTGCGTCCTGCGCCTTCCATGAGAGTCTTGAACTCGCCGTAGACCTGCAGCCCTGCCGTGAGAGTCCGGCTGAAGCGCTCTTCCTCCTGGCGGATCACCTTCAACACACGGTCACGGCGTTCGGCCAGTTCGGGATAGGCGTCGGCCATCTCGTCCATGACCAGGGCGGATACCTTGTACAGGAAAGGCTCTTCCACACCCAACAGATGCCCGTGGCGGGCGGCGCGGCGCAGGATCCGGCGCACTACATATCCGCGCCCTTCGTTGGAAGGGATGGCACCGTCGGTGATGGTGAAAGCCACGGCCCGAGCGTGGTCGGCGATGACCTGCATGCCGATCCGGTCTTCGCCTTCGGGAGCGCGGCCGGAAATTTCCGCCATCTTCTCGATCAGCGGCGTGAAAAGATCCGTGTCGTAATTGCTTTTCTTGCCCTGGATCACGGCCACCAGGCGTTCGAAACCCAGTCCGGT
>JAGLCY010000212.1 GCA_023270185.1 Candidatus Krumholzibacteriia bacterium
CGACGTGGCCAACGCCATCCTCGACGGCACCGACGCGGTCATGCTATCTGAAGAAACAGTCGTTGGGGCTTATCCGGTCGGGGCGGTCGAGGTCATGTCCCGCGTGGCAGCCGATACGGAAAAGGATTTCGACTTCGAGGGATGGACCGAAAAATTCAAGCTGGACCACACCATGAGTTTCGAGGCGGCCGTGGCGCATTCAGCGGTGGAGATGGCTGTCGATATCGGCGCCGGCGCCATCATCACCTGCACCAAGAGCGGCAGTACGACGCGCCTGGTCGCCCGCCACCGGCCCCGCCAGATCCTTTTGGCCATGACGCCCGATTCCAAGACCGCTCTGGAAATGGCCCTGGTCTTCGGGGCCGAACCCATGATCACTCCCATGGTGGAAGGCGGGGAGGATCTGGAGCGAATGGCCATCAAGAGCGCGGTCAAGGATGGGTACGTGAAGAAGGGCGACGCGGTGGTGATCACCGCGGGCCTGCCCTTCCATGTCGAAGGCACAACCAACCTCATCAAGGTCGCCCGGGTCGGTCGAAAGGATGGTTCGTCCAGCCCTACCGAATGATCACGAACCGTCCCTGGAAATCCTCAAACCGACTGTCATCCGACTGCACGGTGTACAGATAGATTCCGCTGACCACTTCCTGTCCGTTGCGTGAAACCAGATTCCAGTAGGCGCCGCCGCCGCCGTTAAGGCCGTCGTGATGGATCTTCTCCACCAGGTCGCCGCTGGCGGTGAAGATACTGATGGTGTTCCGGGCCGCGGGCAGATTGTTGAACATGATGCGTTCACCGGTGGGATCATTCGCTGATGCCGGTTGCTTCTGGAATTCGGCCAGGGCCTCGCGAGTGGCAGGATTGGGGAAGGCGTAGATATTGGCGCCCATCTTTTTCCGCATCCCGGCGGTCTGGGGAACAGGAGCCGGGATGGTCACCTGGTAGTTGTTGCCGGGTTCGGTCTGGATGCCGACTCCCGAGGGCCACCATTCCGACCCATCCCAGGCCAGGGCGTGGTCCGTGGCCACGACGGAATAGAAAGTTCGGAAACCATCGTGAACTTTCAGGTCGCAATGGCGATAGTATCTGGTTGCCCTTTTGCTCACCACGCCCGGGGATTCAACGCGCGGGGTCATTGCGAAGAAGGTGTCCAGGACGGTCGGCCAGGCCTCCCAGGGGACGAGGGCCTCACGTCCGGGGATGACCGCTCCCGAGGAATCGCGCAGTGGAGGCATGGTGACGTGTTTTCCGGTCGGATCGTCATCGACGAAATCCTGCATGACTTCCGCCAGGCCCTCGAAGGTGGGGTCGCTCAGGCTGGCAGGGACATAGGACGCGGGCTCCAGACCCGTGTTGCGCCCCAGGGGCAGGCGGTTCTGTGATTCCCCCATGCCCGGTGGGATGAAATTGGCTACATCGTACTCATCGATCAGACTCCATGCAGTGGCCTGTGGCCCGAGGTTGGCGTCGGTTCCCGGTGGCCGGGTCCAGTTGGCGACCCGCCAGATCTGGTAGGACTCGAAGTCTATCACCTCACGCAGAAAATCTGGTTCGTGTTCACTCACGTCGTCCCAATAGATTTCCACCTGGTTGTGGCCGGGAGCCAGGCGCATGTTCGGAGCGCCGGGTGGTCTCTCCTCGTTGCCGATCCAGGGCACCCGTGTTTCACGGCCACCGTAACCGGTATAAACCTGGTTGTTCGGGTACTTGCCCCAATCGATATAACGGCCATAGCCCCAATACAGTTGGTTTTCGATGGTGCAGTCCTGCCCGACGGCCCGGAAACATTGCTCGCAGTTGTCTGCGTTGATGTAGACGCACTTGCGGCCGTTTTCATCCTCGAACATATCTTCCACAGTGATCTTGTAGTACCCGAAAACGGGATCCGGTCCCACACAGGTCTCGTCCGGAATCCACAACCGGTAGCGGAACAGAGGATCACCGCTGCCTGCGTATCTCGGGAGATCTCCGACACAGACCTTGGTCTCCATGCCTCCGGATCCCGTGGTCCAGTTGTTGTCCAGGTCGAACCAGCGGCCCCGGACCAGTTCGGAAGCCTTCACCGCGTTTTCCAACATCCCGGCCTGACCATGGCCAACGACCATGGCCAACCGGTAATTGAGTTTCTGGCCGGGTTTTATGTAGCTGAACGGTCCGCTGGAGATCATGTATTTCAGATCGCCGGGTTTATCGATCCGGCGATCAGGGTCGTACTGGTTGCGGGACATGAGATAATAACGATCCTCGTCCGACTTGGGTTCACCATCCTGGATCACCCGGGCATTGGTGGCGAAGATCTGGTATGACTGGACCTTGACCCGGTGGGGTGCGATGGTGCCGCTGAAGTCGGTTTTGTGGTCCAGGAGAATAGTGCCGAACCAGCCGGGCAAAGGATTAATGGGGTCAGCGTCGCGCATCCAGGCAAGCTGGATCCGATGGAAGGAGCCGTCGCTGCCCCGCACGGCGCCATTATAAAAACCCGCCAGGTCGTCATGTCCCGTCGATGTTTCGCCACGCCGCTGGATGTCGCAGTCGACATAGAACCCCAGGTAGAGATCATCGAGTGTCTTAAAGCCATGGTTATAGATGTCGTAATCCAGGATGACGATGTCTTCCAGATCCTCGCGATACCAAGTGGCTGCATGTTGCACGATACTCAGATTCAGGGGGTTGTGCTCCGAGTATATTTCCCGGGACAACGGGGTGTCGTCGTACATGGTGCAGGTGAACATCTGATCACCCAGCTGGCCGAAATCCTCGTCTATCTGGCCATCCCTGTCGTCATCGATTCCGTTGAGGAAATCCTCGTCATATTTTCCGTCCTGGTCATCGTCCGCTCGGGAATTGGGTAAACGGTTGCCCGTGGGAACATCGGAGGGCCAGGGCCGGATGACCTTGCCGTTTCTGGCCTCGTAGATAGTGTCAAACAGGCTGGATCCCGGCCGAAGTTCCCGCTCGGGTTGGCCTGTCGACACGGCGGCCTGGCCGTTGATCATGCCACCGATCCACAGCCCGGCTCCCCACAGGTATTCGTGCCCTGATCCGCCCGGCCACTCGGCCGAGGGCGCCTTGCTGAAGGGGAGACTGGTGGTGAACTGGGAACCGATCAGTCCGTGGTTGGTGATATTGATGTGAAGTTCGCCCACATCCAGAACGTAGGACCCGTCCAGGATGTGGATGCCATCCGGAACGATGGTTTCTTCGTCCCGCAGGAAGTCCGGGGGCCCGCACACGACTGCATCAGGCCCTGACAGCCAAAGGACGACCAGAAGGCCCAACGCCAGGATTCTGCCCGGCGGGGAGTAAGTGGTCGAAATAATAAAATACAACCTCAGGTAAGAGGATTACCAAAGGTTCGCCGTGAACCGGTCGGGGGAGCGATACCCGGGTCACCATACCATATGACATTACAAAATCAACAGGTTGGGGTCAAAGGTGAAGTCCGGATGCCGGGGGTTTGCTACCGAATGATCACGAACCGCCCCTGGAAATCCTCGAACCGATTGTCGTCCGACCGCACGGTGTACAGATAGATTCCACTGACCACTTCCTGCCCGTTGCGTGAAATCAGGTTCCAGAAGGCGCCGCCGCCGCCGTTCAGGCCGTCGTGGTAAATCGTCTCCACCAGGTCGCCGCTGGCGGTGAAGATACTGATGGTGTTCCGGGCCGCGGGCAGATTATTGAACATGATGCGTTCACCGGTGGGATCATTCGCTGATGCCGGTTGCTTCTGGAATTCAGCCAGGGCCTCGCGAGTGGCAGGATTGGGGAAGGCGTAGATGTTGGCGCCCATTTTTTCCCGCATCTCGGCGGTCTGGGGGGTCGGGGCCGGGATGGTCACCTGGTAGTTGTTGCCAGGTTCGGTCTGGATGCCGTAACCCACGGGTACCCAGGTTTCATTATCATCGTCCCGGGCCAGGTGGTGATCGGTGGCCACGACCGAAATGAAGGTCCGGAAGCCATCGTGCACTTCGTTGTCGAGATAGTGGTAATAAGAGGTTGCCCTCTTGCCTACTACGCCGGAGGCTTCTTCACGCGGGGATACTGCAAAAAAAGTGTCCAGGACGGTCGGCCAGGTTTCCCAGGGAATGAAGGCTTCGCGTCCCGGAATGACTGCTCCCGAGGAATCGCGCAGTGGAGGCATGGTGACGTATTGTCCGGTCGGATCGTCGTCGACGAAATCCTGCATGACTTCCGCCAGGCCCTCGAAGGTGGGGTCGCTCAGGCTGGCAGGGACATAGGACGCGGGCTCCAGACCCGTGTTGCGCCCCAGGGGCAGGCGGTTGGGTGACTCCGCCGCGCCGGCCGGGATGAAATTGGCGATGTCGAATTCCTCAATCATGGCCCACTGGTCCGAAGTGGGTCCTGCCTCGGGGTCAGTGCCGGCAGGACGCGTAAAATTGGCCACCCGCCAGATCCTGTATGACTCGAAGTCGATCACGTTCCGCAGATAATCAGGATCGTATTCACTTATGTCATCCCAGAAGATTTCCACCTGGTTGTGACCCGGCACAAGTCTCATGTTGGGAGGCGTGGGGGGAGCTTCTCCCGAACTGATCCATGGCACCCGCTCTTCCCTGCCGCGTATGCCCGTGAAATACTGGGGAGAATACCGCTGGGAATATCGGCTAAGGAAAGTCCAGTAGAGACCGTTTTCCACCGTGCATTTCTGCCCCATGGCCCGATAGCACTCCTCGCAGTTGTCCGCGTTGACGTAAATGCATGTGCGCCCGTCGGCATCATTGAACATGGCCCCTTTGCTGATGAGTTCAACTCCGAAAATGGGATCTGATCCGGTACAGGATTCATCCATAAACAAGTAGCGGTAATTAAAAAGCGGTTCCCCGCCGCCGGCGTAACGGGGCAGATCGCCCAGACAGACTTTGGTTTCCAATCCGTAGACGCCGGTAGCCCAGTTTTTGTCCAGGTCGAAATAGCGTCCCTTGGCGATCTGGAGGGCCTTCACTGCGTTGGCCAGCATTTCCTTCTTGTCGCGGCCCATCACCATGGCCAATCGGTAGGTGAGTTTCCGGCCCGGCGGGACGTGGCCGAAAGGTCCACTGGAGATCATGTATTTCAAATCCCCCGTCTGATCCAGGCGCTGATCGGGATCGTGTTGCTGGCGGGACATGAGATAATAACGATCCTGGTCAGATTTGGGTTCGCCGTCCTGGATCACCCTGGCGTTGGTGGCGAAGATCTGGTAGGACCGCACCGAAACCTTGTTTGGGGCGCGCAATTTGCTGAAGTCGGTGTCGTGGTCCAGCAGGACCGTACCTATCCAACCGGGCAAAGGATTGTTGGTGGCGCCGTCCCGCATCCAGGCAACCTCCACCCGGTGGTAGGCCCAGTCGCTTCCCCTGATGGCCCCGCTCCACATGCCGGCCAGGTCGTCGGGTTCGGAATTCCCGTCCCCCCGTCGTTGGATGTCACAGTCGACATAGAAACCGAGGTAGACATCCTGGAGCGTTTGATAGCCCGTGTTGGTGATCTCGAATTCCAGGACGACAATATCCTCGTATTCCTCGTTGGACCAGGTTGCCGCGTTCTGCACCACGGTAATTCCCAGCGGGAGATGGCTGGGATATAGCTCCCGGACCAGGGGAATGTTGTCGTGCATGGTGGCAGTGAACATCTGGTCGCCGATCTGGCCGAAATCCTCGTCCACCTTGCCGTCACCGTCGTCATCCCGGCCGTTGAGGATGTCCTCGTCATAGGAGTTGTCCCCGTCGTCGTCGGCGCGGAGGTCGGGAAGCCGCCGTCCCGTCGCCACATCGGAGGGCCAGGGCCGGACGATCTTGGCGGCTTGGGCCTCGTAGATCGTATCGATCAAATGACTGTCCGGACGCAATTCCCTCTCCGGCTGCCCCGTGGTGACTCCGACTTCCCCGTGAATCATGGCGCCGACCCACAGACCGGCTCCCCACAGATATTCGTTGCCCGATCCGCCAGGCCATTCACCAGAGGGCGATTTGCTGTAGGGAAGCGCGGCGGTATACTGGGATCCGATCAGTCCGTGGTTGGTGATGTTGACGTGGAATTGTCCCATGTCCAGGACATAGGAACCGTCCAGGACATGGATCCCGTCGGGTCGGTCGGCAGGTTCATCCTGAATATCTTCCGAATATTCAGCTCCAGCTGGCGTGTGCGCCCACAGCCCGAGAATCCAGACGCCAAGAATCAGCAAGCGCCAAAAATCGGATAGACGTAATTGTAGGAACCCCTCGCGGCGCATGGGGATGACCATATGGACTTTCGTTTGGACCCGGGTCCGAGTGGATGTCCGGATGATGATTTAATCGCCTGTCGGGGGTTGCGATCCAATGATGAAATTAGGGGGACGGCCCGGAAAGGGCAAATTCCTTACAATCCCCAATCTGGAGTAAAACTAGCGGGTTATGGAATTTGGTGGCGTCTTCTTATTCGCCATCAGCCTCGTCGGCGGGAGCCTCGGGTACGGAAATTCGACCCGGAGGAAGCACATCCCTGAAGACCGTACCGTAGATCTCCCAGATCGTGACGAATAAAGCCGCCACGATCGGGCCCAAAATCAGGCCGAGCACACCGAACATCATGATCCCGCCCATGGTGCCCAGCAGGATCAGAAGATCCGGCATCTGGGTGTCCTTGCCCACCAGTCGGGGCCGCACCACATTGTCGATGCTGCCGACGACAAGGGCGCAAAAAACGGCCAGACCGATGCCCTTGACCAGGCTGCCGCCCGCGATCAGGATCACCACCGCCGGCACCCAGATCAACCCGGTGCCAATGCCGGGAATCACCGACAGGACCACCATCAGCGTGCCCCAGAACACCGCGCTGGGTATGCCGACCACGGCGAAGGCCAGCCCCGCCAATCCACCCTGCATGATGCCGATCACGGCGGTCCCCTTGAGGGTGGCTCGGGTTACGGAGCTGAATTTATCCAGCAGTCGCCGCTCTTCTTTGTCTTCCAGTGGCAGGTAATACAGGATGAGGTCGATGAGCTTGCCCCCGTCCATGAGGAAAAAATACATGCTGTAAAGCATGATCATCAGCATGAACAGGAATTGGACCGTGCCGGTGGTGGCATGGGACAGGTTGTTGATCAGGAATTTACTGAGAACGCCCACCATTTGGCCCGCTCGGGTCAGGATGTCGTCCTCGTAGGGGGCGATCTTGTCGTAGTAGGGCAACCCCTGCAACCAGACGACCATCTGATCGGGGTTGTTGAGTTTGTCCTGGACCCAGGGCGAGATCGATTCACCTACCTTGATGGCCTCGGTGGTGACCAAACCCAGCAGAAAGCCCAGCGGCAGGATGATCACCAGAACGATCATCATCAGGGTCATGATCGAGGCTGCCGAACGGTGCCCGGCAAACCAGCGGGTGAAGCGCCGATACACCGGCTGGGCCAGCGAAGAAAAGATCCCCGCCAGGAGCACCGCCATGATGAAGGGCTTGATCATGGACAGGAAGGTCAGGGTGATGCCCCCCACCAGCACCAGAAGGAAGGTTTTGCTCGCGGTCGTGGTCTGCATGGACGCCTCCGGGGCCTGGATCTCAATCGGTCAGGTAATATTCCAGGGTGGCCACCACCCGGACCTTCTTGATATGGGGAGTGTTGCTGTCACGGTCGCTGATGGAAAACTGCCCCTGCCGGGCCTTTTTGATCTTGCCCAGGTTGCTGTCCGAATCCCGGGCGAATTTTTCGGCCACCTCCCTGGCGTTGCGGGTGGCCTCGGCAATCATGTCGGGTTTCAGCTGGTTCAGTCCCGTAAACAGGAACTGGGTCCTGGAGTCATAGTCTCCACTTCCCACCACGACGCCCTTTTTGCCCAGATCCACAAGCCGTGTCATGGCTGCGCGCACACCTTCGATGTTGCTCGAATAGACGGTGATCGTCGAGCTGCCCTGATAGCGGAAACCACCCTGATCGTTGCCCCCGTAGCGTTGGGCCTTGCGGTCGTTCACGGCCGGGGTGCCCACCGTGATTTCATCGTCGCCGAATCCGTTGGCCCGGAGGAACTCCAGCACCAAGCCCGATTTTTTCTCGATCTCGGCGGTCAGGATCGACAGGTCGTTGTCGGCCAGGTCGAAACGGATGGGCCAGATGGCGACATCGGCAACAACTTCCCGTTCAGCCAGGCCCTTGGCCATGACGGTGCGGTCCAGGGCACGGAAAGAAACCACGCCTCCGGCGATCAAATACCCCAGCAACCCCAGACCGGCGCAGATGAATGCCCCGAGAATGAAAGCTTCGCCGTGTCGTTTTCCATCCATGACAATTCTCCAGGCCGTTGGTGGTTGGTCTCGGTTCAATTCGTTGCTGAGGGGACCATACCGGATGCTCCAATGGCGGTCAACCAACCGCGGGTTGGCGTTCGGGACGATGTCTGTTATTTTGGCGCGGTTGTTATTCCGGAAATCCATCTTAACCAAGGAGACTGCCGTGGCTGACCTGAAAGCCGTCATCGAGACCGACAAGGGCACCATCAATCTGATCCTGTTCGCCGACCAGACCCCCCTGACGGTGGCCAATTTCGTAAATCTCGCGGGTCGGGGCTATTACGACGGCCTCATTTTCCACCGCGTGATCGACGATTTCATGATCCAGGGCGGCTGTCCCCAGGGCACCGGCACCGGCGGCCCCGGCTACCAGTTCGCCGACGAATGCACGGCTGACCTCAAACACGACGTCCCCGGCGTCCTGTCCATGGCCAACGCCGGCCCCGGCACCAATGGCAGCCAGTTTTTCATCACGCACGTCCCCACCCCATGGCTCGACGGCAAACACACCGTTTTCGGCCGCATCGTCGGTGAAGCCGATCAGGATGTGATCAACGCCATTGCCGGCGGCGACGGCCTGAAAAAGATCACCATCGAAGGCGACACCGCGGCCCTGCTCGAAAAAATGGCGGACGACGTCGCCAAGTGGAACGCGCGGCTCGACGGCTGATCTGAGCTGGTTCTATTTGTATTTCGGGGCGCTTCTTTGGGGGCGCCCTTTTTCAAACCCCGACCATGACCTCTCGTTTCTCATGCACCAACTGATGACACGCGCTGCACAGGGTGATCAGGTTCTCGGAATCGTTTCCGCCTCCATCGGCCCTTGGTTTTATGTGATGCACTTCCAGGAATTTCGTATGCTCGCATCCCGGTTTCTGACAACAGTGACGATCGCGGGCCAGGACCTTTCTGCGCGTGGCAGGGGGAATGGTGGATGTGTTGCGTTTTCCTGGTTCGTCCACCTGGCTGTCGCATTGTGCTCTTTCCATAACTTCATTGCTGATTGGGAGTTCTCCCTTGCTTGTCGAAACCGTGGCTTTGCAGCAATCCGGGCATTGGTGGATGTGGATCTGGAATGGTGGGCTGGTTTGAAGGGCCCCCCGGGGGGCCTTTTGGTCGCGGGCGGCGACCATTCCAGCCATGGCTTCGAGCAACATTTCAGCCCGGCTTCCCAATGGACCCTGCTTGTGCAGCCGTTCCAACAGCACCTCATATAGGGCGAATTGTTCCGAGGTCAT
>JAGLCY010000213.1 GCA_023270185.1 Candidatus Krumholzibacteriia bacterium
GTGGCGCGGCGGGTGGAACATTCAATTTATTGGAAGCCGGCAATAACTCCGTCTGGTCCGGGTTGGATTTGGCCCTTTGGCGCGCGACTGCCACCTTCCGTTCCAGTTCCCGCCGCGAGCTGTCTTTAGCCGCGGCGACCCAGCCCTCTTCGGTTTCGGGGGTGGCGACCTTCACGATCTCGCGTGCTTTGGTGTAACCCAATTCGCCATTTTCCACCAACTCCCGCACCGCGGGCAGTTGTTCAAGCTTCCGGGCCAACTGAACAAAGTCCCCGGTCCGGGTCTTGGAAAACTTCAGCTCCACATGGGCGTACTGGTTGATCGAGGAATGGCCCAACTTTCGATACAACTTGCGCCGCATGATCTCGCCGAACCACAGGACGGCGCACTGCTGGGCCTGCTCCATCGCGCCGACGGATTTCTTCAAAGCGGAGTCGGCGAACCGGGCGGATTTGTGGGGTTCAAAGGGAATGGATTGCACGACACAGCCTCCCAAACATGGGGTTATGAAATGGGTCATTGGGAGGAGAAATAAATATAGTCAAACCGCAGGCGAACAGCAAGCGAAAAACATCCATAAAGGACATTTATTTTTAAAGTTACAAAACAGACCGAAACCAACCCAAAGGCCCCCCGTGGGGCCCTGCGCGCGCCGCCCAGCGACCCACCCCGGAACCAATTCCCCCCACATGCATTCCATCCCATGACACACAACACCGAAGTGATAACCGCCCAGGAGGAAAACCGGATGCCCGTAGGTCCCCTGATGATAAAATTTCTCGTAATGGGCACCCTGTTGTTGGGGTCCCTGGCTTTGCTGATGAACATCATGCCCACGGGGCGTCAGAATCTGAGATCACGCAGGGTGCTCGGTATTATAAAAAACCCCATAGCAATGGTGGCGACAATTGACGATGGAGGGGACGAAAAAGTCCGCAAGACCGAAGAGGAATGGAAAAAAGTACTCACCGAAGAGCAGTACCAGGTAACCAGATGCAGCGCCACCGAGCGTCCGTTTATGGGGAAATACTGGGATCATCACGAGGACGGCACCTACACCTGCGTGGGTTGCGGCCAGGAGCTGTTTTCTTCGGATACCAAATATGATTCCAAAAGCGGCTGGCCCAGTTACTACAAACCAGTCGATAATGCTGCGGTCAGTGAGATCAAGGATATCAGCTACGGGAGGGTGCGAACGGAGATCGTCTGCAGCAACTGCGAGGCGCATCTCGGTCATGTCTTTCCCGATGGGCCTCAGCCCACGGGGCGGCGCTTCTGCATCAACTCAGCTTCTCTCGATTTCGTGAAGGACGACTGAACTGACTTCACAGGAACCCCTCGACTGTCTATAATGCTGGGCAGGCTGTTAAAAAGGCTGTTTGCCGTAGGCGATAACCGAGGAGTTCCCGTGAAAGATGTGACAGCGATCATTCTGGGCGGAGGGCGCGGGTCCCGTCTTTACCCCCTGACACTGGAGCGAAGCAAACCCGCGGTCGGTTTCGCCGGCAAGTATCGCCTGATCGACATCCCCATCAGCAACTGCATCAACTCCGGGGTCAAGAAGGTGTTCATCCTGACCCAGTTCCTTTCCGCCAGTCTGCACCGGCATATCATGCAGACCTACGCCTTCGACGTGTTCACCGACGGATTCGTGGACATCCTGGCCGCCGA
>JAGLCY010000214.1 GCA_023270185.1 Candidatus Krumholzibacteriia bacterium
TTCTCCATCTCGAGTGGCGCCGCTGGAAGAACCATCAATCGAAGCAGGATCCTGTTCCGTGGTCATGGCCAGCAGGGGCAGCAGGCGACGGGCGAACAGGGCGTCGAATTCGGTGAAACACGCTCCGTCCAAAGGATGCAAACGACGTTTATCGAGCAGAACCAAACCGGGGAATGGTTTATCCGCTTCCAGGGGAACGACCAATAAAGATCGGCCGGGACCGGTTTCGCCGGTCTCATCGCGGGTTTCCAGGACGGTCGATTGCCAGCCGCCTTGTCCCGTGTCGGCCAGGAGCCGGACCGCCTCTTTCTGCAGGGATCTTTCACCCTTCTTCTCATCATCCTGACTCTCAGCGTCGGATGTGGTCAGAAGCAGGGCTTTGGTGGCTCCTGTCAAGCGACAGGCGGCCGAGAGGACGCGATCCCGGCTGCCGGGCCTGGTGGGGCCAGCGGCGAGTTCCGAAAGAGCCGAAGCCAAAGTGGTCAATCGGTCCACCTGGTCGGCCGTGTCGGCCCGTTCGAGATAGTCGTTCAAATGCCTGTTGATCAGATACAGGATTTCCCCGCTGATCGTATGGAAATGATGGGCCTTGGCGGCCGAGGAAAACTCGACCGTAAGCAGAGCCTTCAGGGGTTCGCGTCCGACCGGGAGCACGAAAACCGATCCTTCGCTCAAGACATCGGTGGGGTCCACGTCCGCACGGTCCCCGGGTCGCAGAACCAGGGGATTGCCGGAACTCAGGACATCCGCCTTTTCCTGGGAAGGCGGTGATTCATATTCGGTTTCACCCGGGTGGGCGACAAACAGATCGCCGTCGCTGGTCAGAACACCTATGGAGGCGTGGTCGGCCCCCGCCGCATTCCGCAGATCCTCGGCCCAGGTGCACAAGGTGGCGGCCACCGCTTCGGGGGATCCGGTGTCTCGCGTGAAATCATCTTCCATATAACGGTACAATTCGCCGTCACGAACGGTCTGCAACCGCAGGAAACGGTTCAGGATCATGGCGAAACGGTGCGTCAGGCTTTCGATGGTGCCCAAAGCGTTGCCCAGGAGTCGGCCTTCACCTTCATTGGCGGAAATATTCAGGACACCCAGCAGTTTGCCCTCCCAGACGATGGGCGCGCAGATTGCTTCGGAAATCTCCGAGCGGTCACGCTTGGCCCCCGGGTGTTTGTTGTCGGTGATGAAGACGGCCTTACGCGATTTCGCCACTCCCCCGGCAATGCCCTGACCCAGTCGCACTCGTGTGCGATGGATGGTGTGCTGGCTCAACCCGTAGGCAAACGCCACGTAGAGTTCCTCGGAATGTTGGTCAAACAGCATGATGGATCCACTGCCGGCCCCGGTTGACCGGGTGGCCAGGCTCAGCAGCCAGCGCAACAGGCCTTCGCGATCAAGAGCTTCCTCGATGCGACTGAGGGTGCGGTGGATGGCCGCCGTTTCCAGTTCAAGCAGGTCGAAGTCGGCGCGGTCGGCTGAATTTTTTCCGGAGAAGATACCGGGGGTGAATCGGGGTTTTGCGTCAGGATCGGTGGGAAACCGGGGATCGGTGAGATTCGGACCTGCCATCAGCCGGGGAAATTCCCGAGCGCTGACTGCTTTGAGCCCGAATTCTTCCGCCTGATCAACGATTGGGGCGACAACATCATCCAGGGGCGGGTGCACAAGGTAGGTTGCCGAGCCGGCCACCAGTTCCTTCAGCTCCCTGATGACCCGCAAACCCATGATTTCGGCCAGGCCTGCGCCAATGGAGTACCCGGCGGGATCAATGACGGCCACGATGCTCACTTCACGGCGAGCGGAAAGATCCGCCAGGAGGGTAAGCTCATCCTCCCCCGGGCACACAAGAACCACCGGCCATTTTATGATTTCCGCCACGACTCTCCCGCAAATCACGCCGTTTCCGGAAGACCAAATTGCCCCCCGGGACCTAATATACTGCATTTGGTATCGGCGTTGATCGGTGCGGGTTAACCAATTACTGAAGTGGTTGTTATGAGATCCCGTAAGGGATTATGGAAGATATTTACAAGGAACAGTTTGTGGACGTTCCTTAAAGCTGTTTCTTGATTTTCATCAACCACATGAAAGCGTCCATGGGGCTGAGTTTTTCCAGATCGAGAGTGCGCAGGGCTTCCAGGGCGTCCCTTTCATTTTCGCGAAACAGGGTCAACTGACCAGCAGACGGGCCTGTTTGGTCGGCAACCAAGGATGCTCCCCCGGTTTGTGAGTGCTGCCGAGCGGGAAAATCGCGTTTGTCGGCAACGGTCAGGGAGTGAAGAATCTCCTGGGCGCGCAGCAGGACTTTTTCAGGTAAACCCGCCAGACGAGCCACATGGATGCCGTAACTCTTGTCACTTCGTCCCGGTCCGACGGAATGCAAAAAGATGATCTTTCCCTCCCACTCCTTGACCTCCAGCCTCAGGTTCACCAAACCGGCAAGTTCGGCCTCCAGTTCAGTCAATTCGTGGTAGTGGGTGGCAAAGACCGAACGGGGTCGGGGGCCTTCTTCGGAGTTGAGAAATTCGGTGATGGCCCAGGCCAGGGAAAGACCGTCGTAGGTCGAAGTGCCGCGCCCGATCTCGTCGAGGATCACAAGGCTGCGCCGGCTCATCTGGTGCAGGATGTGGGCGGTCTCACTCATCTCCATATAGAAAGTGGATTCACCCCTGGCGAGATTATCGCTGGCTCCCACCCTGGTGAAGATCCGGTCCGTGACGCCGATGCGAGCGGACCGGGCGGGGACGAAGCTTCCTGCCTGGGCCATCAGGGTGATCAGGGCAACCTGTCGAAGATAGGTGGATTTACCGCCCATGTTCGGCCCCGTTAGAAGCAGCACCTGATGGGCGGTTCCGTCAAGGATGGTGTCATTGGGGATGAAGTCATTGTCGAGAAGCTGTTCCACGACCGGGTGGCGGCCGCCAGTGATCTGAAGATCGAGGGAATCGTCACACACGGGACGACAGTAATCGTACCTCTCGGCTAGATCCGCGAAGGCGAGCATAAGGTCGACGTTTGCCGTCAGGAGGGCCGCCTCTCGTATATCCTTCAGGTTCCGCGAGATCAGATCTATCAGGTCCTGGAAAATCCCGGTTTCCAGACCCTCGGCCTTCTCCTCGGCTTCAAGGATGGTGCTCTCGGATTCCTTGAGCTCTTCCGTATGGTAACGACAGGCGTTCACCAGGGTCTGTTTCTGCTGATAGTGTTCGGGCACCTTGGCCAGATGCTTTTTGGTGACCTCGAAGAAATAACCAAAGACCCGGTTGTATCCCACCTTCAGCGTGGAGATTCCGGTCGCTTCCCGCTCACGGGTCTGCAGTCCGGCCAGAAACCCCTTGCTGTCCGCGGCGATGGAACGGCAGCGATCAAGTTCGGCGTCCAAACCTTCGGTGATATAACCCGGTTTGCGCGTGGTGGCGGGCGCGTCTTCGACGATGGTATCCAGGATCCCGGTCGCCAGGACTCGGAAATCCGACACCGAATCGAGCCAGCGCGCCACCGGATGAGCGGTGTGATTCACAGCGGAGGCCGCGATTTTCATTTCTCCGAGTGCCGCCAGGGTGGCGCCGAGTTGGCGAAGTCCAGACGGCCCTATCCGGCCGGCCGCCGCTCGTGCCGCCAATCTTTCAAGATCCCCGATCCCTGCCAGGATGGATCGCATACCCTCTCTCCAGGAGCGGTCATCCAGGGCCGATGCCACACCGGCATGCCAATCACTCAACTCATCCAGATCGGTCAAGGCTTCAGCCAGGCGCATTTCCAGGAGACGACGGCCCATGGGTGTCAAAGTGCGATCGATGTGATGGACCAGTGCCCCCTGCTTCTGGTCTCCCCTGAACGTCCGGAAAATTTCCAGGTTGCGGATGGTCTCCTCATCCAGCACCAACCGGTCGGCCCGGGCGCTGAAACGCAATCCGGTCACCTGGTCCGGCCTGCGCAGGCTGAGAGCTCCGAGGTAGCGCAGGAGCGCGCCCGCCGCGGTGCAGGCCGGTTCGCGGCCTTCCTCTTCCATCCCGAAAACCGTCAGGTTGGCAACCTGGAAATGGTCCAGCAGAGTCTGGCGCGCGAAAGCGTGATGGAACCAGGCGGTGTTGACCGGGTTGACGACGATTTTTCCCAGTGAAACACGCCATCTGGAGATTTCAGCGGGATCCGTGTCCTCACTGACGATGACTTCCTTGACGGGATGACGCTGACAGAGACTCTCGAGGGTCCCCAGTTCCTGTCCACAGCGGAAATCGCCGGTTGAAGCGTCGAGCAAGGCCCATCCGTCGAAGCTGTCCGTCCGGGGAAACCAGGCGAGACAGTACCTTCCCGAAGATGTGTCCACGAGCTCGGGACTGGTCGCTGTTCCTGGACTGATGATCTCCACGACGGCTCTTTTGACAAGTCCCTTGGCCTGAGCCGGATCTTCCACCTGTTCACAAATCGCCACCGTCAGGCCATGGCTGAGAAGCCGGTTCAGATACGTGTCGATGGCGTGATAGGGAACGCCGGCCAGGGGCACGGGGTGGTCACTCTTGGCGTCGCGGCTGGTCAGGGTTACCCCGGCGACAGCAGCCAGGGTCTGGGCGTCCTCGAAGAAGGTTTCGTAGAAATCGCCCATACGGAACAGGAGAAGGGACCCCGGGTGTTGAGCCTTGATCTCCAGGTACTGGGTGAGCATGGGTGTCATCTTGGGGGGCATGGTCATGATGCGGGCTCAATCGTTCCGGCCGGTGGCCCCGGACAGATCGGCGACGATGACTTCCATATCAAACTGCCTGGCCAGATTTTTGGCCTCGGTGCGCGCCAGGGCCGGGTTGACATAGGACCCGCTGCGGACCTTGTACAGGAACTGACCGCGTTCGTCACGAACCTCGTCAATCCGCAGATCTGGCAACCGGTCCCGGTAGCGCCGGAGAAAATCCAGGGCGAGGCTTCTGTCACTGAAGGCCCCCAACTGCAACGCGTATCGACCACGGGATTGATCATTCCCGCCGGTGCTCGCGTCGAGAGAGTCGGGAAGGGTCATGGCCTCGAGATCTTCCCGCTGTTTTCGGCGCAGGCGTTGAATTTCCAGCATGGCCAGGCTTCCCGGATAATTCCGGCCCAGAGCCTGTTCCAGTTGGATGGCATCCTGGTCACGACTCTCGTAAAGGAGTGCCCGCCACTTTCCCGCAGCGACCCGGGGATGAAGAGATTTCTCATCGCCGCCCACCGCCGATTCGAAATATCGCAACGCCAGGGCCGCGTCCTTTTGGTCCAGGGCAATGTCACCCAGGTAAAACCTGGCCAGCAAAAAAGCCTGATCCTGAGGTTTGACCGAAGCCAGCATTTCCCTGGCCTCCTGCAATTTGCCCAGTGCCCTGAGCGCCAACCCGGCCCTCAGGTAGACATTTCCCGGAAGTGTTCCCTGATTCTCATCCAGCAATGGGATGAGAACCTTCAGGCTGGATTGGTACCGACCCAGCCCGAATTCAATGTCGGCGCTTTCCAGGGTCATCCTGGTGCGGACCGCGTCGGGAAGGCGTTTGTCGGCCAGGCCTTCCCGCAGCAACAGCAGGGCCTCGTCCGGCTCTGTGGTCAGACGAACCTTCCACAGGGTGGCTTCCCCGACCCTGAAACCTTCTCCCCCCTGTTCCAAAGCTTCCAGGGCTTCTTCATATCGAGCCTCCTGAAACAGCGTGGACACCGTGTCGAGAGCAGCCAGAGCAGGAAGACTCATTAGCAGAGCAACAACGGACAATTTGGCCGGCCAGGTTGCAAAATTGATTTTTCCGCGTCCCGGGAACATTTCAGTCGACCTCCAGCGTGCAGGTGCCGGGGCCGAAGGTGTGGAAGCCATGACAGTTGGGGCAGAACCAGCGGACCCGCTCATCGTGGTGCCCGCACTGCCGGCAGGACCAGCCTTCGGCGCCGGCCGGCATGCTCAACATGTTCCACACTTTTACGAAATCGCTGACGGGAGAATCGTCAACAAGCATCTTCAGGTAGGGAGCGGCAGCGTCAGGAGTGAAGGAACCACGTCCGGATTTGCTTTCAAGAAGATGAATGGCCTTGTCCCTGTGCCCCAGCTTTTCGTAAAGCATGGCCAAGTCGATCCAAAGAGACGGGGGGGCATTTTCAGCCTGACAGGCGCGTTCGAGAATGGGGAGGCTGCGTTCGAACTGCCCGGACTGAAGCAAAACTTCCTGAAGCAGGGGCAGAAAAACATCCAACTCTTCGGGACTGTCCAAGAGGCTGTCACTGGCAATGGAGACCGCCCCGGCCGCGTCGTTATCGACAGCGGCCATGATGGCCCTGACAAGCTCGACGCGAGGTTTGGTGCCGGCAATATTCTTGACGTCCTTCAGGCGGGCTTTGGCATCGCCCGATTCCCCGGCCAGGGCGTGAGCCAGAGCCCTGTCCAACTGATAGCTGGCAAAAGCGGCCAGGAACCATGGCCGGTCCTCTTCCGGGCACTGGCGGGGAGCGTTTTTAAGGGTACGGGCAGCTTCCGCGTGATCCCCCAGGCCGTGCCACTGGGCGAAACGGGTCTTCCAGTAGCGTGTCCTGGACATGGCGACCCGGGGCAGGGTATCCAGGATGTCGCGGGCGCCCTCCCAGTGCCCCAGCGCGTTGAGATCAGCGGCCAGGGCCAGTCCGACGGACAACTGCTGAGGAAGGGTCAGATTGGAGCGGACAGTCAATCCACGGTGCAGGACCGCGGCCCGCTCGGCATCGCCCTGAAGACGCAGTAGATTACCCAGCTGGAGAAAGGGTTCCACGGAATCGGGGTCGTCGTGGACCACGCGATACAGGAGAGCTGCTGCTTCGTCCAGGTTCCCTTCGATCCACTGTTCGAGGGCATGGAGATAGTCGTCGCCACCGACCGGTTGCTTCGGCTCACGAAAAGTGAGATAGACCGCGGCACCGGCCGCGGCCAGCACCAGACTTCCAACGGCCACGGGAAGAACGCTAATCACCGCTTTGTTCTCCCGGTTTGAAGGATTCCTGGTCACCGGAACCCATTGATTTGAGGGGCAGGGTGCGAAGATCAGAGATTTCCCGATCCTTGGCAGTCCCCAGACGTTTCAGTTTTCCGATTTCCCGGTGGAACCTGAATTCCCGGAAGGCTGCCAGGGTAAAGCTCGTGCCGAATCCCAGCAGAAAGCTGATAACCACGACCCAGTAGATGGAAATGCCCAGATAGGCATTGCCGAAGAAGTTGATGTCGACGCTCTGCCCGCTGTTGGTGACAAAGAAATAGACCAGCACGATGAGCAGAAGGAGAAAAACAATTCCCTTGAAGACCCACACGATATTACCTCTTTCTTCCCGGCCCTGCTTGGAGAAAATCAGGCCAAAAGCTCGCCCACGAAGGTGGTGTTGGTGCTTTCTGTGATCCGCACCCTGACCTGCTGACCGATCTCGAGTGACGCGCCATGCAACACCACCTTGCGGTTGTTTGGTGTTCGCAGCTTCCAACTGCCCGCAGGCCTGCGGGCCAAGCCCTCCGCTACGACCGTCCAAACCTTGCCGATCTGTCCGGCGGCCTCCCCGATCCAGACATCTTCCTGGACCTTGATGAGTTCGGCAAGACGCCGTTTCTTTTCGTCTACCGACACATCATCCTCCAATCTGGCGGCCGGAACACCTGGTCGCTCAGAATATTTGAAGGAGAAAAGCTGATCGTACTTCACCCGGCGCACGACCTCAAGGGTATCCTGGAAATCGGATTCGGTCTCGCCCGGGAAACCCACGATGACGTCGGCGGAAAAAGTGACGTCCGGGATGACCCTGCGGGCGTAGTCCACCATCTCAAGGTAGTCTCCGCTGGTGTAGAGGCGTTTCATGCGCCGCAGGACTCGATCACTCCCGCTTTGGACAGGGAGGTGCAGCCATGGACATACCTTGTCGAGTCTGCCGATTGTGTCCATAAGGTGGGGATGCATGTCCTTCGGATGGCCGGTGAGGAATCGAATGCGTTCCAGGCCATTCACCCCGGCGACCATCTCTATCAATCCGGCGAAATCCAGGTCCTCGCCCCACCTGTAGGCCGTAACATTCTGTCCGAGGAGAGTAACCTCACGCCCACCGGCATCCACGATGCCTCGAATCTCATCCAGGATGGTGTCAGGCGCCTTTTCACTTTGTGGTCCCCGCGTATAGGGGACGATGCAATAGGTACACTTATAGTCGCAGCCCTTGTGGATGGTCACAAGATGGCTGTTGTTGGTGGGATAAAGCGCGGGCGGAGCTACGTAGTGCGAATCCTTGCGATGTCCGATCTGTGTCCGCATAGCCTCAGGCACGGACCTGATTTGGTCATCGGTCAATTCACGCAGGATGTCGGGCAGGGTGTCGTAACTGTCTACCCCGACCACCAAGTCGACCCGGCGAGGACCCTTTCGCAGATCCTTGCCCAGCCGTTCGGCCATGCAGCCGCAGATCCCGATCAACGGTTGGGGCAGGCCGGCTTTCGATCGCCGGTGTCGTATCTCCCCCACGCGGCTGATCACCTTGTGCTCGGCCAAATCCCGCACGCTGCAGGTGTTCAGCAAAATGACGTCGGCGGCCATGTCATTTTCGCCGAGCCGGTATCCATTTCTTTCCAGGAGGTCCTCGATGACCTGGCTGTCATAGACATTCATCTGGCATCCATAGGTTTCCACGTAGACTTCAGGTCCCGTTCCGGTTTCCGGGTTGGTGCGGGTCAGGTCCGGTAATCCGTCCTGGAAGGTTGCCATCTCAGACCTCCTTCCCGGGGATCGAGAATGCGGGAATGATTTCCCGGACCGAAGCGAACAGTTCTCCCTCGGAGAAGTCGTTGATTTCCACTTTCACGAGCGACCCGGCCGCGATGGTCCCCGCCGAATTTTCAGGCACCAAAATGGACACATAGTTGTCGGTGGTCGCCTGGCGCCAGCCATGAGTACCGCTTTCGGCTTCAATGACCGCCTCCCTGGTGGTGCCAACGAGTGAACGGCAAAACTCCGCGTTTTTTTGTTGGGCGAGGTTCCGCAGGATTTGACTGCGGCGTGAAATGGTTTCCGGGTGCACCTGATCGGGCATGTCGGCAGCGGGGGTTCCGGGTCTTCGGGAGAAACGAAAGACATGGAGGTAGCTGAAAGGAAGTTCTTGAACCATGCGGTGCGTTTCTTCGAATTCAGCCTCGGTTTCACCGGGAAAACCGACAATGATGTCGGCCCCGATGCCGAAATCAGGAACGGTGCTCGCGACATCCCGCATGGCTTGCCAGGCCCGTTCACCGCGGTAAGGACGTTGCATTCGTTTGAGGACCGCGTCGCTTCCGCTCTGAAGGGAAATGTGAAGATGAGGGCGCAGACGATTGTCGGCGGCAAACAGTTCGAGTAGGCGGGGTGTCACCTCGTTGGGATGCATGCTGCTCAACCTGATGCGCAATCCGGGAATCTCTTTCAGACAAATTTCCAGCAGGTCCGGAAGAGTTACCCTGGGCAGAAGATCCCGTCCATACCCGCCAAGGTGGATACCGGCCAGGATCGTTTCCGGATATCCTGTTTCGACCAGCAACCGCAGCTGGGCCAGGACATTTTCCACGGAACGGCTGCGGCCAGGACCTCGCGCGCGCCAGATAAGGCAATATGTGCAACGCAGATTGCACCCGTCCTGGATTTTCACGAAAGCGCGGCTGCGACCGGAAAAGCTGTCGATAAGTGGGGAGTCGAATTCAGGCTTTTCCTGGAATTCCTCCACTTTCATGGTCAGGGACTCTTCGTCCAGGACGGCGGGAAGCCAGGCAGGGACGTCGTCCTTGTCGGTATTGCCTACGATTCCGTCGATTTCCGGGACGGCGGCCAGGGCATCCGGTTGGGTTTGGGCGTAACAGCCGACCACCACGACCTTACTGGAAGGGTGACGTCTTTTTGCCTGGCGGGCAAGGCGGCGGCATTCCTGGTCGGCCTTGGCGGTCACGGTGCAGCTGTTCAGGACATAGAGATGAGCGGGATCGTTCCAGTTCACCACTTCGATGTCATAAACACCGGCCATGGATGTCTTGATGCCTTCGGTGTCGTATTGATTGAGCCGGCAGCCCAGGGTCCAGAAGGCGACCCTGAGGGGTGTGCCGGTCCCGGAAGCGGCGGGGTTCACCGTTGGAAGGGGTCGCAGGTCCTGCAGTTCGCTCATGACGACTCCATGGTCGGGGAAACAAGAAGGGACGGAGGCCTAGCCCCCGCCCCTCTCACAGGCGGATCGGAACCGGAATCCGGATCCGGTGCCGTTACTTGTCCTTTTCCGCGTCCTCTTCTTCGTCGCCGGACTCTTCAACCTCAGGTTCCTCAACCGCGGGCTCTTCGGCCTTCACTTCTTCAGCCTTCACTTCTTCAGCCTCTTCGGATGCGGCTACAGCTTCCTCCTCGGCTTCAGGTGCGGGCTCCGAAGCCTCGACGGACTCGGACTTGGTTTCGGTAACCACCGGGTCAGCTTCTTCACGGTAGTTGTCGTCACCCTGACCGGAATCGTCCTGCGAGGCGCCTTCCGCTTCCGAGGCGGCTTCGGCGGCGACAACCTACTCCAGTCGCGGATGGGCGGTGATGAATTCCTCGATGGCATCTTCGTCGAAGTCCTT
>JAGLCY010000215.1 GCA_023270185.1 Candidatus Krumholzibacteriia bacterium
TGTTCGGACAATGAGCAAGGGGAGAGGGGAAACACAATTTCAGAGGCACAACCAAATACTTAAGTGGTGCCTTTGAGAATGTGTTCGGCCTGTCCCTTGCGCTTAGCCGGACATGGCCACTTCAAAAAAACCACCAAATCATGGTTTTTCCCTTCGGGGCGACAGCAAATCAAGAAAAGTCTCAACTCCGTGCCTTGATGGTCGATAGAAATATTCCAGGGTTCCTGACCGGGGTATGGTCCCCGCCGGGACGATGGTGACTTTCATGATATTTGGAGACGTCATGTCCGAAACGAAAAACTCCCTACTGACGCCGAGTCAGAAAATCCACGAAGAAATAACCTATTCCACAACCAGGGAAGTGGACGCGGAGTTCGCTACGGAAATGGTGCGGCGGGCCAAGCGCCTTATCGAGGAGGATCGCCACAAGGATGCCGAACTTTATCTCAGGCAGGCTCTGGAACGGGTGCCTGACCACAAGGAATGCCAGGCGTATATCGCGGTTTGTCTGGCGGGGAAACGGAAGTTCGTCTCGGCGGAAAAACTGGCCAAGAACGTGGTCAGGAACAATCCCTTCGATGCCATCGCCTATTATGCCCTGGGTCGGGTAAACCTCATCGGCAGCCGGCGCGGTTCGGCCTTTCGCAATCTCGAAAAAGCCCACAACCTGGCCAGCGGCGATGCGGAGATGGAAGGGGCGGTCAAGGAACTGGATCCGCGCCGACCTCCCGTCATCCGGTGGCTGCCGCGGAATCATTTCCTGAACATCACCTTCGGAAAATGGCGGGCCGCCATGAACCGCGGGAAATAGACAAAAGGTTACTGCCGGATCTTTTCCCAGACAGTCATCTGACTGGTGGTGTGCTGGAACTTGCGCGCTGTTTCCCTGATCACGAATTCCACGTTCCGAGGTTCAGTGACCAATCTGAAGCCAGGTTCGAGTCTGGCCCGAAGTCCATCCAGGGTCGCCACGTTTTCGCCATCTATCTTCAAACCTCCCAGCCACTTGTCCTTCGGTGTGAATTCCTCCAGCCACGTGTAGGGAGACAGTAGGACAAGCAGCCCGCCAGCGTTGATCCGAGGGGTGATGTGATCGAGGAAGCGGGTCGGGTCATACAAGCGGTCGATGAGATTGCAGGCCAGAACCAGATCATAGTTGGTGAATTGTTCCTTCAGGTTGTGGGCGTCGCCCTGCCAGAATTCCACCTTGTTCCGCACACCTTCCAGATCCATATCGGCCAGTGACTTTTCGTGGTAGGAAACCAGATCCCCCTCTTCGGGAATCGCGTAACGCGTGTATCCTTTTTTTTGCAGAAGATGGCCGACCTTGATGAAACGGGCGGAAAAATCGATGCCGGTGACGTGGTCGCAGAACCGGGCCAGTTCGAATGTTGCCCGGCCGGTCGCGCAGCCCAGGTCCAGCGCCCGGGCGATCTTTTTCCCGGCGGTGAGTTCGCGGCAGATTTCGGCCGCGGTGACCATGAAGTTGGGGACCCCGTAATAATCCCGGCCGTAATGGAATTCGCAGTACTGTGAGATCAGGGCGTCCGATTCATATATGTCTTCCGCGATCTCAACACTCTTTTCCGATTCGATGTAACGGAAACCCGCGTGCTGGTAGAAGTGACGGCGGAAAGCGTATCGGGAATCGCGTGTGGCTTCGTTGCCGGTGGAAATCCACGAACCCCCCTTGATCAGGTTGTGACGGGTGTCGAAGGTGGGGGTGGAGAAGTCATCGTAAAGGGGATGCACCCTGAAACCGGGAAAGCCCGAGATCGGGGTCTCGGTCCATTGCCAGACGTTGCCGACCACGTCACCGAAACCGGCGGTGATGTTTTCGGTTACAGGGCACGAGGAGGCGTAGCTGGCCAGGTTGATGTTTCCGTGGGATCGGTCCCAGGTCGCATGGCCCGCCAGGCCCGTCACCTCGAGCAGTCGATACCATTCCTCTTCAGTCGGTAGCCGGACGGGGCGTCCGCTGACTTCGGCCTTCCAGTTGCAAAAGGCCTTGGCTTCGAGTTGGTTCACCTCGACGGGCCAGTTCCGGGGCATGGCGATCTCCTCGATGAAGCATCGCAACCGAAAGTCCCTGTCGCCGACCGGTATCCAGAATGCGGGATGTTCCGCTTGGCGGAAAGTTCGCCAGTCCCATCCTTCGGGTGTCCACCAACGTTCCGTACGGTAACCGCCGGCTTCGACGAATTCCCTGAACTCGGCGTTGGAAACCAGGTAGCTGGAGGCCCGGAAGGAGGCCACATCGGATTCCAACTGTCCGTATTCGTTGTCCCACCCGTATTGGGCGCGGTTGCCGGGCCTGCCCAGAGCCACAGGTCCGCCGGGCACATCCCGCAACACGTTGGCCGGAGCCTCGCCTGATTTTTCGCAGACCGCCCATTCGGGATGGGGTTTCACCATGTCCAGGGGCAGTTGCCGCATCAGCACCGAGCTGGTTTCCAGGTGGATCCGTTCATGTTCAATGCCCATCAGGATGACCCAGTGGGGATCGTCCCAGCTCACCGGCATTTCCAGCGGCAGATCATTGATCGCGTTTTCCACCACCAGACGCACCTGGTTCCGGTAGGCCATGACCTCGCTGACTGTAGGCCATTCGTAGTTTTTTTCGTCCAGATCGTCCCAGCTCATCTCGTCCACACCGATGGCGAATATCGATTCGAACCTCGGGTTGACCCGTTCGGAAATGGATTTGGCCAGGACCAGTTTGTTGATGAAGAAGACGGCGGTGTGGCCCAGGTAGAAGATCAGGGGATGCCGCAGGGGGTCGGCCCGCAGGAAGTAGGCCTCGTCACAGGCCATCACCTCGAACAGCTTTTCGTACAGTTCCCAGGTCGTTTGGAAGTAGCTGCGGATCTCCTGCCGCTTTGCTTCGGGGGTTCCCGTGTCGAGCAGGGGTGAGGGCATCACCTTGAGCGTCATTTTTTCTCCCAGTTCAGCGGGGGATGATAAGGTTGTCGATTTCCCGCGGCGTGTAGCCGAGAGCGGGCCAGTCCATCAGTCCACCGACCCCGTGGCAGTCATTGCAGGTCAAGGCGCCCTCACGACGGATGGCGTGGCTGATCTCCAACATGGCGTCGGTGGGAAGCCAACGGGGTTCGACCTGCTTGCCGGCTCTCACGTCAACGTATGAATTAGTATTCCATCCGTCGACAGCCATGAACGACATGAA
>JAGLCY010000216.1 GCA_023270185.1 Candidatus Krumholzibacteriia bacterium
TCACTGAAGATAAGCGGCACTTCCTTGCCGCCGGGATAGAGCCGCTTGGCCAGATCGCCCACCATGTGGCCGGTGTCGAAAATGTGTTTCTGGGCTTGGTCGGGCGCGGGAATCGATTCGCGCTCGTTGAAGTTGGTCCACAACAGCTTGGGGCACTGCAGTCCCGACAGGTATTTGGATTTCGAGATGTAAATAGACTGGTCGGAGGCCATGGAAGCCTTTCGGGGTGGGCGTGTCGAATAAGTCCAGGTTTTCTCCGGACCATCCATTATAGGCGCGTGGGTGCGGCGATGCCAGCACGGGTCATACCAGATAAATCCGACCTGTAAACAATGAATTAGCCTTAACTTGACGGGAAAAACCAAACAGGCACAAACAAGACAAAAACAATCTTTAATGCGGGGTTCTGTTTGCGGCGGGATCATTCCGTCCTGTTACGAGGGGCACTCGCCTTTTCCACCCTGCTGCTGGTCGCCAGCGAACGCCTTGATGAACCCAAGGTTCACACACCGGCCCCTGAAGATTCTCCGGGGGCCGGTTAAGCCTGTCTGACAAACAATCTTGACAACAAAACTCCAATAATTGTACTGTGCGCGGCAGGGGTCTGAGGGGACTTGCCATTTTTTGAGGAGGACCATCATGGTTCATCGTTCCCTACTCATACGCCTAACCGCACTGCTGGTCATCGGTGCCATGGCCACGTTCGGCATCTGGGGCTGTTCAGACTCGAACGTCACCGGCCCGACCACTCCTGACCAAAATGAAGCCTACCTCAAGAGCGCAGCCAATCCCAACATCCGCGCGGTCATGGCCATCCAGGACCGGCATACGCCCGCCCTGATGGCTGATCTCGACGTGGTCGCCACAGCCACCACGGTCGACGAATTCGGCCAACCCGCCATTCTGGTGCTGGTCACCAGCGAGAGAGCTCGGGGCGGCGTTCCCGTATTCATCGATGACGTTCGTGTGATCACCCAGATCACCGATCGCATCGTTGCCATGAAAGGCCCGCCTTCCGGCGGTGATGACGTCAGCCACACGGCTCTGCAGACAACGCCCATCCAGCTCGGAACCTCCGGCAGTTGGCGTTACGACCTGGCCAACGGTTACTGCTGTGGCGGAACCCTGGGCTCACTGATCCAGGTTGGCGGCACCAAGAGGATCCTGAGCAATTACCATGTGTTCGAAGCCGACATAGTCGACGGCGGCAACGGCCGGTCCGCGACCACCGGTGATCCCATCGTTCATCCGGGTCTGATCGACATCAACTGCAACGCGGCCAGCGGCATTGACGTCGCTACGCTGGTCGTCACCAGCTCCCTGCCGAACAACAACGTGGATTGCTCGTCGGCCAGTATCATTACCGGCCAGGTCGATCCCAGCGGCGCCATCCTCGAGGTCGGCACGCTGTCCGCCCAGACCGTGGCGGCCTACGTCGGCCAGGCGGTCAAGAAAAGTGGCCGGACAACAGGTCTGACCAGAAGCTCGGTTTCGGGCCTGAATGGTACCGTCAGCATTTCCTACGAGAATGAATGCGCCGGCGCCGTTGTTTTCTCCAAGACCTTTACGGGCCAGATCATCATCGCCAACCGGGGCAGCAAATTCCTGGCCGGCGGTGACTCAGGTTCCCTGATGGTTGAAGATCTGACCACAAATCCCCGCGCCGTGGGCCTGCTGTTCGCCGGCAGCAGCCAGACAGCCATCGCCAACCCCATCAACGAGGTGTTGAGTTTCCTCGGCGCCACCATGGTGGGCAACTAGGTACCGATGAATATTCGATTCACATACCGGTCCCTGGAATTTTTCCGGGGACCGGTTTTTCTTTTGTTGGTTTTCGTGATCGGCTGCAACCCGCAGGCCGAAGAGGAGAAGGTCGTGCCTGAACGCGGGATCAACATCGTGATGAATGAAAACGTCGACATGATCATGGCCCTGGACGAAGTGGTCATGGTGGCGATCGGCGAGTTGGAAGACGGCACACCCTGTATTCAGGTCTACGTGAAGTTCAAGTCGGATGTCCTGGCCGAAAAAATCGGTGTGGAAATTGAAGAGCATCCCGTGGTCTATATAATAAGTGACGAAATCCGCCCGATGGATTGACGCCTACCAGTCGAGATCCTCATCCCCGAAATAACCGTGGAGCTGTTTGCGTGAAGCGAGATTGATGCGGTCGGACCAGATGTCGACCGGGTTAAGGTCGTCGGTCAGGACGGGTGCTTCGCCGGGAATTACGGTGAACGCATTGTCCCACGCGTGCATCTGGTTGTACTCCAGGGTCCAGCGCTCGGTGGGTAGCGGAAACTCTTCGTCGTCCAACTCGAGCAGGCGATCCGAAGCCAGGATGACGATGTTACCGAACTGATCGGGCGGCTCCTCCATCGGCAGAACCTTGACGTGCGCGAACTGCCCGGACAGTGTCACGGCCATGGAGCGCACCAGGATGTCGTGCCATCCCACCGACTCGAGGTTCATCGCCAGGACACCGCCTTCGGTCAGGCGCGAGTGGATCAGCTCGAAAGCCTCTTCGGTCACCAGGTGGAAAGGCACTGAACTTGAGCCGAAGGCGTCCATGATCACGAGGTCGTACACGTCTTCGTTCTGGATGAAAAATTGGCGGCCGTCGGTGTGATGGATCTTCGCTTCTTCTTGTGAAAGCCCGAACCAGTCGTAGGCCGTTTGTGTGACCACGGGATCGATCTCCACCGCTTCGACGTCCCACCCGTCCCGGTTGAAAACCTTGACGACACTGCCGCCGCCCAGACCGACGAGCATCAGCCTGCCCGGCGTGTCGTAGAATTTTTTTGAGATTTCCAGCACGTCGATGTAGCCGTAGTCGGATTCCCAGTCGATCGGGTCGACGATGGTGTGCGGACCGCCGTCGATCAGCATGAACCGCAGACCCTTTTTTTCCAGAACGCGAATTTCCGCGTAGGCGCTTTGGGTGACATGGAGCAGTCCGGCTTCGGGATTGGCCCTGGCTTCGGGCGCGGTTTGGTAGGCGGCGGCGGCACCGATGATCAACAACAGGGTGGCGACCACGGCGGTTTTGCCGCGGCGGTCGATGGCCCAACCAGCCGCGGCGGTGACCATCAGCACCACGCCGATCAGATAGGTCAGTCGCGTGATCCCGATGTTGGGAATCAGGAAAAATCCGGTTCCGATGGCGGCAAAAACACTGGCCACCGTCGACAGGGCGTACAGGTTGCCGGCGGTGCGGCCGACCTCATCCAGGGCGGCGGTTTTCAGTCTTATGGCGAAAGGACTGACCATGCCCAGCAGCATCAGCGGCGGAAAAAACAGGATCGTGGCCGCGACCAGGACGGCGGCGCGCAGGCCCATGTCCTCGGTGGCGTCGAGAACTGGATGCCGCAGCCAGGGAATCGCCACGGTCCACGCGCCGGCCAGCCCGATGGGCAGACTGAATTTCGTGAGTGTGGGTTGTTTGTCAGCCAACCGGCCGCCCAGGGCATAGCCCACACTGAGGGCGGCCAGGGTCACGCCGATCAGGGCCGACCAAAGGTACAGACTGACGCCGAAAACCGGGCCGATCAGACGGGTGCCCAGGATTTCGAGGGCCAGGACCGAGGCCCCGCAGATTATTACGGCCAGGTAGATAAACATGTGGAACATGGTTGGACGGGCCTTTGGCTGGGGCCAGATGGTGGCGGTTAGTTTTGGGTGGCGAGGATACCGGATATCCGGGACGGGGGCAACGGTAGGTCGGGTTACCGGGTGGGTGAAATTACTTGGTTGGTTGGGTTGCCAACTAGTTTTTGGGCACGTCCCAAAAATCCGCGGGCATGCGACCCACAAGATCATCGATCATGCCCCAGATAATCTCCTCATGACCGGCGGGATCCACCACCTCGCCATCAGTCTCAATGGTTTCGTTGGTATGGTCCAAACGCCCGGCGACAATTGTCCGCGCCCTGTCATAGACCACGTTATCCAGGCTCGTGCGCGGTACGATCCCATAAACAAGCTCGCAATCCAGACTCTCGGCCAGGCGGCGCAGGGTTTTGAGGGAAAGAGCCCCGGTCAGCTCATCCTTTTCCATGCGGGCCACGCTCTGCTTGGACAACCCCAGGCGTTCGGCCAGCTGCCGGCCGCTCATGCCCAAGGCGTGGCGGATGGTGCGAATCCATCCTTTCGAGGGCGGATCAAGTTCAAAAACAGGGTCGAAGCGTTCGAGGGTCTCGTCCAGTTGCTGGCGGACCAGGAGGAGATTTTTTCGGGACATGGTGTGGTTTCCCAGCGTTGGGGTTTTGGTGACAGCATATTTATTTACCTTACAGATTAATGACAACATATATACTGTCAACCCATCTGGGAGAAAATTAACATAAATGGGAAATCCCCCGGCTATGCCGGGGGATGCTTACTGACAATATAAATGTTGTCAAACAAGAATTTTAAAATATTAACATACTGAAAACAAACAGGTTAACGTAAAAAAGTGCCCCCCGGGGCACCTGTATACTGTATACGAGAACATTGATAACCCTAAGCTGTTGTTGAAAAAGATCTTACATGGAATAGGCCCGCCGGCGGGTTTTTGGGGAAAATTCCCCACCTCAATCCAACTCCAATATTTTTCCCAGCCTTGTGATTCCCGGCAGATCCCCGCGTCCCATTCGGTACAGGGCCGGGGTCCATCATCCCAATCCGGCCTCCCATGTCTTGAGGGGGGATCTCATGAAATCACTACAAATCACAATTCTCTGTCTGATCATCCTGGGCGCGGGCGGGGTTCTGTTTGCCGAGGAATCGGCACCGGTTCGCGAACTTTCACCCATGATGACCGAGATCATGGCGTCCATGGAGACCGCCCGCCTGGAGGTGGCGGACCTCAAGCTGCGCTACGATGCGGCAATCGACGATCAGGCCGCCATGGAAATCATGCGGGAGGTAGCCCGGGTCAAAAAAGAGAGCCGGGTCGAGATGATGCGCATCCAGCTGCGTTACGCGCGCCTGGACGGCAATGATGAACTGGCAGGCAAATTGGAAGAAATCGTCGCGAAAATGACGGCGCCACCGGCGAAGGGTGTGCCGATTCCGCGATCCACAGACCAGAAATAAAGGAGGCAGCCATGTCGTATCGCGCAATGCTGCCACTTTTGCTGGCCGCGGTTTTTTTGACGGTGGCGGGGCCGGCGGTGGCCCAGTTGCCGAACCTCACCTTTTTCCACAATTCCGACCTCACCTACCCCATGACACCGACGGCCACCATACCAACCGGTCAGGCTTTTCTGCCGGCCACACTGCCGGGCAACATGGAAACCATCTATTTGAGTGTGGGAATAATTTCCAACGGCGGCGATATTTACACCGGTTTCAGGGAAACGCACCGGCTCGACGGGGGAATCATTAACTGGTATGACTACGCTTCCATGTCCGGTAACACATGGATCGTGACGATGGGGTATGGTCCCTACACTTCGCGAGGTGGACGCCACACCCTGGGATATAAAGTCGACGACCTTGACCAAATCACCGAAAGCAACGAGACCGACAACGCCTGGGGCCACCAGTTCGTGTTCACACCCTACGTGCTGAGCACGGCCACACCAAAAACACGCGGAACCCCGCCCGACAGACTCGGCGGCTTTTCCTCCATCATCGACGGCTCGCCAATCTACGCCAACTGCGACGGCTTCCGTTTCGCCTCCACCGGCTACTGGAATGCCATCACCATGTACGCCGAAAACGATGCCGACGACTACGACCTGGAACTCTTCACTGCTTCGACCGGCTCGGAGAACGGCTTCATCAGCCCGATCTGCAGCTCCACTTCCATCGAGGGATTCCTGGAGGCGGTCATCGTCAACCGGAACACCGTAGGGATCGTGAACTACGACGTCGGTGTCACCCACTATGCCGGCACCGGCCAGTTCGTCATTGAGCAGGTGGCCAGCACTTCGGCCAACGTGGGCGATTCGATCCCCGTAACCCTGGGAACCGACGAATACCTGCGCATCTGGGATACATACATCGGAGACACCGGCTGGGTCACCGTGAAGGTGGATGATCCGTCGGCCGACGGCGAGGCCATCAAGGTCGCCTGGGTCGAAAAAGACGTAACCGAGATCGCAATTTTGAGCATTACCGGCTGGGAAACCACCGACGAATTCGGCAGGGCCGCGCTCCACCGGGATTTCACGGCGACCGGATGGTACGGACTGGTGGTCTATCGTGATCCCAGAGACGTGGGGGTGTCCAAACCCATTCAGATCGACATTGAACCGACGCCGCCGGATTTGGTGCCGGACCACAGGCAGGATTGGCATTCACCACTGGTGCCGACCCCGACATGGGAAAACGTAGACCCCTCTCCCTTGCCGGACACACTGTATGGCTACACTCCTTCAACCCGCTTCAAATACGCACTGCTGAACGATAGTCCTGTCGATGCGCCACCCACCGACGTGGATGTCTTCCGGGATGGCATACCCGGGAACATTCCTTACCAGACCTTGGCCCTGGGGCCGTTCTACTCCTGGGCCGAAAGCGACGGCACCCCCAGGGAAATACCCGGCGGCCGACACACCCTGACCCTGAACATAGATCCACTGGATTTCGTCCATGAGATCTACGAAGACAACAACATCTGGGGCGAGCAGTACTGCTGGTCACCGCTGGAACTGGCTTCCGGGGATCAGTTCAGTCACGAACATCCAGGGCCGTGGGGCGGTGGTTGGGAGACAGTCACTTCGGGTGAACCGCTCTTCATGAACTGTGATGGATACCGGCTCCATACCGGCAGCGATGACTGGGAGGGTCTGGTCCTGACCCAGGGCCCGAACAGCGATTACGATCTTTGGCTCCACCACGCCCTCTTCGGGGTGAAGGATGGCTTCGACACATTCCTGACCGGTTCCACGTTTCTGATGGGGGAAACCGACTACATCCTGATCAACAACAACGTGATGCCCCTTGGGGTCTTCGACTTCGGGGTGTTGAACGCCACCGGCTCGGAACCCTACACGGTTGAGGCCGTGGGTTCGACCACACTGCCTTTTCCGGTCACCCGCACGCACGGTCCCTTCGCGATGCCACTGACCCACATGCTGCACATCTACAATGTCTACCTCGAACAGGATATCTACGCCTTCCGCCTGGACAACCTGACAGGCGGGGTCGACTGGGGCTTTGCGCTCCATGACCACAGCTATGAGATGTCCGGGAGGGATGAGGCAATGCCCAGCGGTATGTCCTGGCTGAATGGTCCCGGACAGGCGGAGTGGTTCACCCTCGATATTCCCACTGCTGGATGGTACGGCCTGGCCGTGTTCAAGGCCGGTCCTTTTGAATACGACAAGGACGGCACATATGAACTGACGATCATGCAGGGCGTCAGTGAGGTTCCGGATGAACCCGACCTGCCGTCGGCGACGGCCCTAAGCGGGGTCCATCCCAATCCCTTCAACCCGCAGACGACGATTTCCTATGAGTTGGCGGTCGCGGCTGTCGTGGAGTTGGAGATCTACGACGTGAAGGGCGCGCGGGTGCGCCGGTTGGTTCGCGAGGCGATGCCGGCTGGTCGTCACACGGCGGTCTGGAACGGCGAGGACGATGCCGGTGCTCGCGTGGCCAGCGGCGTTTATCTGGCGCGGTTCAGCGCTGGCGCCTACCGGGACTTCACGAAGTTGGTGATGGTGAAATAAATTTCTTAACCACTCAAAAATGATCGACAACAGGTGTCTCTGAATGGGCGCCTGTTGTCATGAAAACCCTTTTGCAATTACCATATATATATCCGATGCGGCCGTGATTTTCATTCCGACCCCTCGCCAAATGCCATGGATACAAATATCGCATCTGAAATCGATGACCGAGACCTGCTTGAACAAGCACGCTCGGATCCGGACCGCGCGGTGGGCCGGCACGCCGCCTCGGTATTGTTGGATCGATATCATGACCGGGTCTACATCTGGTGCCTGCGTTACGTGCGCGACCATGAACAAGCCTTGGACATGGCGCAGGAAGTCATGCTCAACGCCTACCGCAACCTGGATTCCTTCGCCGGCAAATCGCAGTTCAGTTCGTGGCTTTTTTCCATCACGAGGAACAGGTGTCTCAGCGAACTGCGGCGGCCATGCCTGTTGATGGACGAGGACGCGGATCCGGACGACCGAGTTGCCCATGATGCGTCGCCGGATCGCAGGTTGGAGGAGCGGGTGGCCGAGGAGGATCTGGTGGATCTCATTCACCGGTTGCTGGAGCCCGTGGAGCAGCAGGCGCTTTGGTTAAGATGTTTTGAACGGATGCCGGTTGAGAAGATTACCGAGGTGCTGGGGATTGATGAAGTGTCGGGGGCGAGGGGAGTGCTGCAGAGGGCGCGGCGGAAATTGCGGGTTGGGATTACGGAGTAATTTGGCAACATATTTGTTTACTCAAAAGTACCCCTGGGGGTGCTTCCTTATGATAACTTCAGATTAAAATCCCGATGGCCAATTCCAGGAAGGAATTCCCATGAACACGACTTACCGCATTCGCCTCGAATTGATGGATATCAGTCCTCCCATCTGGAGAGAATTGCAGGTGCCGGCGGATTTCCGGCTTGATCAACTGCACACCCTGATCCAGATCGTAATGGGATGGGAAGACTGCCATCTGCACGAGTTTCAAGTGCCCGGCGCGGATCCCATGAGTGATCCGCCCCTTAGGCTTGCTCCCATGAATACGCTTGATGATTTGTTCAGCGACGGGGTCGAAGACGAAGCCAAATCCTCCCTGGGGGAACTGCTTTCCAAGATCGATGACTGGATTCTCTACACCTACGATTTCGGTGATCACTGGAGGCACGAGATCAGGTTGTTGGAAATCCAAACCGCGAAGGTGCCGGAAAAAACGCCTCGCTGCCTGGGTGGCGAACGGGCTGGACCGCCGGAAGATTGCGGAGGCCTTCCGGGGTATGAAAACCTGCTGGAGGTCTTGTCGGATCCTGGCCATGAACAATACGAGGATCTGCTTGAATGGGTTGGTGGGGAATTTGATCCGGAGGCGTTTGATCAGGAGACAGTCGCAAAGGAGCTGCGGAAGGTGAAGTGGTAACAGAGGCCAAGACCCGGCAAACAGAACTACTGACCAGACGCCAGCCATTTCTTGGCAGTCAGTTTTTCCAGTCCGTGGAAATAGTCCTGGGTATCCTTTCCACCCGAAGATGATTCCTGCAAGATCCCCTGCACATGCTCGGCCAGGACCGAACCGATGGCGTGGAGCGCATCGTGGCGGTCGAGACCTTCGCCCATCAACCGGTCCAGGGCGCTCTGGACTTCGGCCAGGCCTTCGGCCAACTGGTTTTCGATAATGGTATGAAAAGCGGCGTGAATCCTGGTGTTGGGCAGCTCGATGCCGGCTGACTGGTGGTGATCCATGACGAGATCCAGACGGTCGGCTTCGTCATATTCCAACCACTGTTCGGGGTTGGGTGTTTGGTCAGGGTCATAGGAATTCATGGTTGGTCCTGCTTTCTGTTTTGGGTGGGCTAATTCCCCGAATCAGGTTCCACATCCCGGATTTTCTTCAACACGCGGTCGAGATGAGCTGATTGATCGAGACGCCCTCACGACGGGCAAGTTCGCGCACCTGCCGATGAAGCGACTCGGAGAGGCGGAGGCTGATCGCGCTCATGACAAATCCTCCAGCTTGAGCAGAAAGGCGCCGGGCGGAAAAGGGCTAGAGAAGATTTGTTTGTTTGTTTAGCCCCCGTTAGTTGTGTTAATACAATAAGTGTCTTAGCTAAATTTAGTAGTATGTGTTTCAAATACTTGCCCACTTCCAATGACGGAATTCCAAAATTCGCATGATGAGGATGTTGACCTGGATTGCCCGCTTGCTGCGCAAAACCCCCGACAGCATGGCGACGCCCTGTTCGGTGATGGCGCAGGGGCGATAGCGCCTTCCACCCCGTCCCTTTGAGGTGCCAATTTGGCACCTCAAGTTTGTAATTCATATAAAGTCAACAATTCAAAATCTGGAGAGGGCCCCCCGGGGGGCCTTGGGGTCCCACCGCATCCGCGTCATCGGGTCGCTCCCCGCAGTCCCAACAGGAGGAAAGTTCTTTCCCTGGGACCGGACCAAATTTTCGGTGGAGTCCTATTGATAATTTCATGCGGAATTCTATATTCTCGCCAGGCCGCGATAAAGCGTTCGCAGTTCACCCTCGGTATTCACGAGTGTCTCGAAAGTTCCTTCCTGGACGATCGTTCCTTTGTGCATCACGACGACCTTGTCGGCGGTCTCGATAGTTGACAACCGATGGGCGATGATAATGACCGTACGCGATATCCGTAGGCGCGCCAGCGAGCGCTGCACGTAGGCCTCCGATGCGGTATCCAGTGATGAGGTGGGTTCGTCGAGAATCAGGATCGGCCGGTCGAGGGCAAAGACCCGCGCCAGGGCCAGACGTTGTCGCTGCCCCTCGGACATGTTGACGGCGAACTCCTTCAGCGGGGTTTCGAATCCCTCGGGCAGGGATTCGATGAAGTCCAGGATATAGGCTTCTTTGGCGGCTGCGCGCAGGCGATCGTCGGTCACGGAAGGGTCGCCCAGGGTCAACTCTTCACGGATCGTTCCCCCGAAAAAGCTGGTGCGTTGCATGGCGTAGCCGATGCCTCTGCGCAGATCCTTCACGCCGTAGTCACGCAGTCCGACACCGTTCAGCGCCACATGTCCGAGTTGTGGGTCGTAGAAACGGGGCAACAGGTTGACGAGGGTCGTCTTGCCGACACCGCTGCGGCCGACGATAGCGGTTGTCTTGCCGATCGGAATGTCCAGGGAGACATCGGTGATCACCGGCCTGTCCTGCTCGTAACCGAAACTGACGTTTTCAAAAGTAATACTCTCGATCGTTGCCGGGAGCGGCAGGCCCCCGCCGTCACGATCCCTGATTTCGGGTACCTCGTCGTAGATCTCGAAGAATCGGTCAGCGTGCACCAGGGTTCTCTGGATGCTGCGCGAAATACCGAAAAGGCTCCTCAGGGGCTGATTGAGATACCCCAGGTACATGGTGAAGGCGAAGTACGCGCCAAGGGAAATGTCGCCGGAAACCACGTAACGCCAGCCGAACCAAGTCAGGATCAACGCACCGACGCCACGTACGATTCCCGAACTGAAACCCCCGCCCATCGAAACCCTTCCCACGCCGAGCCGCTTGCGGGCCACGTTGCGCAGCTGCTCGTAGATGCCCTCCTCGATGTGCTTCTCGACACCCAACGCCTGCACGGTGCGAATGCCAGAAAGGCCCTCGTAGAGGCTCGCCTGCAGGTCGGCTCTCGTCTGGGCCAGCACCTTGCCGCGGCGGTACAGGCTCCGGTTCATGAGGGTGTAGATCCAGATGTCGATGGGGTAGGTGATCAGTGCAAGGAGGGTAAGTTTCCAGCTTATCAGAAAGCAGATGACCGGAAAGATGAGGAGTTGGAGGATGTTCAGGAATACGCCCGTCACGATGCCGACGGTGCTGTTCATGGCATTGTGGGCATCGCTGAACCGGGTGAGGATTTCACCCGTGCGCCGTTCGTCGTAGAAACTGAAGGGCAGGGACTCCAGGTGGGTCAGGAAACGTTGGCCGACTTCGAGGCCCATCTTAATGCCGACGTTGAGCTGAAAATAGTCGCGGGCCACGCCCAGCAGGCCTCCGAAAAGACTCAGCGCGAACTGGGTAACCACGATGAATCCCAGCAGGCCGATATCCCCGTCGGGATAAACGCGATCAAGGAGCAGGCGGGTGAAGTAGGGGGTCGGGATCTGCACCAGGATCAGGACCAGGGAGACCGCGCTCGCCAGGCTGAAGTAGCGCCAGTATTCCCCGATGAAACGGACGAGTCGCAGGAGTTGTTTCATGAGGTTTCCCTCTGCCAACGCGCGTCGGTATCACCTGTGCGGCTTCGAAAAGATGTCCATGCGGCCGCGGCGGGAGACTGCCGGCCGACCGTGATCTCGACCGAGCAGGGGACAGGCCCCGGATGATTGTCGATGCCGAAAATCTCGAAGATTCGCGGATCCTCGACGACGAGGTCGATCAGCAGACCGGAAGGGGCATCCGGTGATGCAGGAACCGGGGTGATAGAAATGATCCGTCCGCGCAGCCCGTTGTCGATTCCATTCGGCTGCAGGACGGTGGCCGAATCTCCTGTCGTGATCGCTTGTTCGGCCCAATCCGGCATTCGGCACCGGACGTGCCAGGTTCCGAAATCGCCGGAAGATATTCCGGCGGCGGATTCCGGGCCGGGACGCAATACCCCCGGCCCGGCGATCACCTTGTCGACCTGTGCCGTGAACATCCAGACAACGCCGGCCACCAGTGCCGTGAAAAAAACCGCCACCACGGTCGCAACCACGCGGTGCGTGATCCTGAAAAGCAGTTCATCCCTGGTGTCGAGTTCGGGTATGGACATGGGTCTTTCCGGGGGTGCGCCCCTGATCTCAACCGGATTCAGTGTCACCGACGGGTTCGGATGCACCGACGGGGACCGTGTTCATGGCGTACTGCCGCAGTTCGGCATAATCCCGCAGGTTATCCCGGATGTTGTACAGATAGCGGCGACACTTGAGTTTGCCGGGTTTGCCGAAAATATCGGGCCGGATGTCCTTGTAGGGGCATCCTCCGACGCACAGCGGCAAGGCCTTGCAATTGCGGCACATCTCCTCGTACTCCCACGACAGCCATTGAATGTTGTTCACTTCGTCCCGGGACCTGCGGTCGTGGGAGAAGAGACTGCCTACCCTGCACTCGGGGTTGGAAACATCATTCCAGCACCGGTGGATGTCGCCGTCGGGCAACACAACCCAGCCGTTCTTGGAGACCGCGGCGCAGCCGCCATGGCTGCTCCGTCCAGGATACCGTTCGCCCGACAAACGCTTCGACCTGGACATTCGATGCAGTTCATTTTCCAGGTGGTAGAATTCCTTTTTCTGCATGATGAGGTGTTGAACCCCTTTGGTTTCCGGGCTGCAGTCGTCCACCGGCGCGAAATAGAGCCCGCAACGGTTGTCAAGGGTCAGGTCGCGTTCGGACAGGTCGGTCACCAGCGCATCGATGACATTCTGGTTTCGCTGGTCGACATTGACCCGGATGTTGATCCGGGCCGAAGAGTGCTGGATCACACCGGCGATGTTCTTGAGAATCTTTTCGTAGGAAGGGCGGCCGCCGCGGGTGAAACGTCGGGTGTCGTGCACCGGCCCGGGCCCGTCGAGGGTGATCTGGAGACTCCTGATGCCGAGGGCGTCGAGTTCCTTGCACTTCGAGGCCGTCAAGGCGTAACCATTGGTCACCATGGAGAAACTTGTTTTCACACCATGTTCGTCGCAGCGTTCGCGGATGCGGTTCGTGAGGTCGCGGATCACTTCCCATGCCAGGGTCGGCTCGCCGCCGTACCACGCGACAGACAAATACTTCAGGTTGGCCAATTGCGGTTCGATCCAGGCCAAGAGTGCGTCTCGCGTCTTCTTGTCCATCCTGCGGGAGTCCCGGTCATGGCTCTGGTAGCAATAGTCGCACATGAAATTGCAGGCCATGGTCGGTGCGATGGTCAAGGTGAGGACCCCGTCGCCGAAGCGGGCCATGCGGTGCATCGTGTCGAAGCGGGCGAGCTCGTCCAGTTCCGCATCGACGAGGATTTGGAATCGAAGCAGTGTTTCGATGTACGGCTGGATCTTGCGGGGGATCATGCCCCGGTGGATAGCTTTGACCCGGTTCCATTCGCCCCGGGTCATCACGACGCTGGCGGTACTCAGGGAGTTGTAGACCAGGACATGGTTCTTCGGGGCCTTCAAATAGTAGTTATACCGGGACAATTTGAGGTGCGATTGGGGCGACTTCGCCATCTCTTCCACCTTTCTGAAGCGCTATGCCACGGATGAAAAAATTAACAAAAGAAAACCCAATATTATCACATTAGGGGCCCGATGTTGTTGGGGCAATTGCTATTTCGATTGACGAGTCCCGATCAAACCCGTAGAGTGACAATGCAATCGCAAAACCATCAGACAGCGATTATGCTTTATCGCGGGAGGTTTTAATTATGTACATACTCTATGATCGAACGGGTCTATTTCCCTTTACCATGCCCTTTTCGGATGATCCATGCAGCCCTGACGAGAATTATTGCCCCTCGGTGACCTGCGGCGAGAGAGATAATTGTCCTATCAATTATGACAATTGTCCCAGCAATGAGGCGCCTCCTTGTCCGGATCTGAATTATTGTCGAGACGTATTTAATTGGTTGAGGGAGGAATGCCCAATGGAAGAAGATTGTTAGTTTTCGGTTTCTCCCCATGGGAAGGGCTGCCTGACTCGATTCCGAACGTCTGGTGAGAAAGTCCCGATGATTGCCCAGCTGCTGCTGGTGGATCGGCGGGACTTCGCACGTTTGGTATCCCCGTGGACTACATTTTTGATGGCTTCAACCACAATGGTTAAGGCTGAAAATCCTCCCAATATCAGCCAATACGATTCTCTTGTTGTTGAGTTGAGACTCAGGGATTTGAGATCGACGATTTCCATCTCCATGCGGGCAAGGAATTCTCTCAGGTCGCACTTTATCGTGTCGGGAATTTTTCCGCTGAAGGCAGGATTCAGAATCGGGTAGAGCCGGAACACGTCATTTTTGTGTTTTCTGAGTGCCTTATTGTCGATGTCTTCACCCAAGTGTTTTCTTTTCGAAAGATCCAGCCAGGCTTTGGCCTTCAGGGGCAGCAGATGTTCCGGTCCGACATAGGAAAGACCCCGCGCTTCCTTTCGTCCACCCAACAGAAAATGATAGTAATCATCATCCAGCAGGATTGCCGACAGACTTGACAAGTCCTTCCCGGCACCGATATCCACCTTTGTGGATGAAGTCCCAAAAGGCAGCCACAAAACCGCTATCCAGAGTTTCCACACACAGGACAATATCAAGATCCCTGGTAGCGCGAAAATCGAGGCCCGCTCGGGCCATGGCCAGGTATCAGGCCGCCCCGCCGATCAACACATACCGATCCTGATACCCGGAAAAATGAGCGCCGAAAACATCCAGACCAATTACCAAGCCAAACTCTTCATCATTTCTTCGAGGGCTCCTTCGACCCGTTCGTCACGGTCATCTTTCAGTGACAGGTACAGGGACAAAGGATCCACCGTGTTGTCGGCCGCGCACAGGTTCGGATCATAGCTCCAGACCTGGATTTCCCAGGCCCCCGGCTCCGCAAAGGGTATTTCCCTGCTTTGGAGGTCCTGTTTGACCGCGGCCCAGTTTCGGGCGCCAAGTGCAACCACCGGGCCAGCCGGGGCCGACAACATGGAATGGCCAGCCAGGGCCGTTAAGCCGGAGCGTATTCCAGGGGGACGGGTATTGGGCGGATCAATGAAGATCCTTTTCCTGACGGGACTGCGCAGGAACGGTTGGGCTTTCTGCCAGATTTGGTTTTTGGGATCGGGAAAGCTGAGGAATCGTTCCCGGCCTTTCCTGGATACCTCACCGAGAACTGCGGATTCCAGTTCGTTGAAAGCCCTGGTCATGGTCATGGCGGAGTAACCCAATTGTTCGGCCATCTCCGCGGGGGAATAGACGGCGGAGCGCGTTCCGCCCAGCAAAAGGTGGATGAACAGGGCCTGGGTCGACGGGCTGAAATTGTCGGGAATCGAACGGGCCTTGCGGAAATGTTCGCGCAGGTCGATTCCCAACAGAGGCAGGTACATCTGGTTGCCCGGAATAATGAAGGGCACCTTGTGTTCGATCAATCGCTTGCGATTGTAGGCCGTGAAGGTATCCCGCACGTACACGAGTCCTCCCGGCCAGGATGCGCCCACAGGGTCCAGGTGTTTGCGAATGGAGGCAGAGGATTGGGAGGTGTCGCCACGGTCGTGCATCAGCAGGCAAGGTATGTCCAGGATTTGGACCTCATGGAAGGTGTAGGTGTTGCGGAGGTGGAATGGGAGGTTTTCAGCGCAGCGCCAGGGAGTGGGCGCTGTTTCGATCCCCAGCGTGTCGCGGAGGTATTGGGTCAGGTTGGTGAGGGTGTGGCCAAGCCTGGAAACGCCCAGAATAACAAGAAATCAGAACGCGGACCCCACCTCGCCCTCCGTGAGGCCCGCGTCCATCCAGATCCCCCAACGGAAGACCCGGAACCAATCCCGATAAATTTCAACCTGTATATTCTCCAATATGTTACAAAAATATATGTATTGAACAAGCAAATAATGACATGCTATCATTCCGTCTCACGGAACGGTATCCAAGTATATTCGAGGCATGATGCAAACCAGGATCGCACCCGACCGCAGCTACGGAGAGAAGCTGATCGCGCTGTTCGCGAAGCTTCTATTCTCGGGGAACCGGTATTCGCTGACCGAACTGGCCGATTCTCTCGGCTGCTCCAAGCAGACCGTGCTGCGCCTGATCGACGATATCACCCTGGCGTACGACGTTCCCCTGCGCGACGAGATCCAAGGGGGGCGCAAGTATGTCTGGATCGAGCGGACCGGCGAGGCCGAACCGGCGGCCCTTCTCACCGAGACCGAACACCGCACCCTGCAGATGTGCCGCTCGTTCACCGAGCACCTGCTGGGCCGGAAGACCTTCCAGGAGGCGGAATACGCGGTCGAGAAAAGCGGCCGTCATCTGCCGCCGGGCGTGGAGCCGGGGCAGACGCCGTTCGGGGTGGTCCGCTCTGGTGTCATCGATTACACGGCCCACGAAGACGTGCTCCGCACCCTGATCGACAGCATGGACCAGCACCTGGTTTGCGAAGTCAGCTACCAGAACCTGACGGCCGACGAACCCAAAACCTTCCACATCAAACCACTGAAGGTGTTCGCGCATCGGGAGAGCGTGTATGTTCACGCGCGACGTGCCAAGTCGCCGGGTAAGCCTTACAAGGTGCCCAAGTATGATCCGTTGCTGGCGGTGCATCGGTTCAAGAGCGCCAGGCTGACTGATGTGCCGTTCAGACGGCCGGCCCACTATGATTTCGAGAAGGTGATGAACCAGGGGTTTGGGGTTTGGAATCAGAAAAAATTCAGAGTTGTTGTGGAATTGAATGGGTGGGCGGCAAATTTCGCGCGGGAGCGGATCTGGAGTCCTGATCAGGAGATCACGGAATTGAAGAGTGGCGGAATCAGGCTGGAGTTTTGGACAACCAGTGAGCCGGAAGTGGTGGCATTGGTTTTGAGTTTTGGTAGCAAGGGGAGAATCATCGGCCCGGATAACATTCGGGAAATCGTTGAACAGGAATTGATGGCGATGACCTCGACCTATGAGGCTTCACGGAATTGATGGGCCATGTCAAATTGTTGCGGATGCAAAATTAATTATAGCTATTGAAAAACAACCAACAGCCCCCAATGCCCGTACAGAAATTGTGTGTTTTTGCCCAGTCCGGTTATGTGATATCCGACAGATAGACCCCTTCACCTTCGGGGCGAATATACAGGTACATTCGGATCTCACCCCTGGATTTCACCATAACCTGAATGTCATTGTCGATGTGGGACCTGATCACCTTTTCCATTGGTGAATCGACCTTTACGCCCGCCCCCAACAGGCCGGCCTTGCGGATCCTCAACATGTCCCCGGAGAAGGTCAGGAAATAATCCGAGGGAGATTTTTCGCATTGCATGCCGCGGGCGTCGAGCCACTTTGCGACAATGACCAGATCCTCTTCGCTTTCCGCTTCGATCGCCACAAGGGACCCGTCGGTTTCGATTCGTCTGTTCGTTTCCCGGCCGAAATTCTCAATGCCATGCCAGCCGCCGGCCAATCCCCGGTCCAGGGCCGATCCCCGGATGACGGCCGCGTATTCTCGGATTTCAATACCGGATCGTGGCTCCAAAATTTCAACGTAGTATTGGCCCTTCATGATTTCCCCGCAGCACAACGGGCAACCCAATTCATCCATCAGGTTATCCCTATTCTGATCAACCCGGGCGTCAGAGTCTAACGAAGTGACCAATCCGCGGTCCGGTGGAATCTGTTGGTTTGCTATTCCGGTAATGGGCTCATAGTGGATATGAAATCCTTGTTCACATATGAGCCAGGTGTCGCATTGTTCCCTGCGAGCCATGTCCCGAGCATAATCGAACGCGTCATCGTAGGTGCGCAGCCGGTCGTTTTCATACACCTCGATGGGGCCGTCGTCGTTGAGGACAAAAACCTGGTACTTGTCATCTCCCAGGGATTTCAAAAGGTAGGGGCGGAGTTCATCGGGTAGATCGATGGCGGGCAGTACGGGAACAAACATGGTCCTCCTCCTCGTAAAGGGTTTCGCCCCTCACGCGGAAGGGCTTTTTAGCAGTTGTTGACGCGGCTGCAATACGCACAAATCCCGCGGGTCTCTCTTGGGGTGATGGGCGCGGAGACCGGGCGCCCAACAGGAATATCATACGACACTCTATGCGGATGGTTCCATATTGGAAAATATTCATCAGCGGAAAGATAATGCGGAACAAACATTAAACGATGTAGTAAAATACAACCTGAGGCAGGAACCCGGTCCCGGTCCTGTCACTACAGATCGAATAGGGACCCGCGGGATTTGAGCATATTGCGGCCGCGTCACCATCCGCTAAAAAGCCTCTCCGCCTGGAGTGGCGAACCCTTTACCGGAGGTTCGTAACCATGATGCACCACCAGAACAGAATCGAACAGGCCAGGGAAATCTTCGTGCGCTTCGAAGGCGTCGTGCCCCAGGAAGTCCTGCGC
>JAGLCY010000217.1 GCA_023270185.1 Candidatus Krumholzibacteriia bacterium
TTTTGGCCGGTGATTTCATCAAGGTAGACCAGGCTGCCGTCATTGATTTCCAAACGGTCGAAACTGATCGCGACTTCGGCCGGGGCGCTTTGATCTCCAGACTCTGAGCCCTCACCTGGACCCCCGGATTTATCCTGCATTTCGAAGGTGAAATTATTGGTGCCGTCGGACTTTTGGACAAGCCGCGCGCGAGGCCGGTCGATGACCAGTCGGTGGACCTGGAATTCCCCTTTGATCAGCGGGGACAGCTTGAGTTTCAAATCGATTTTCTCCGCGAACAACAGCGGCTCACCGCTGACTCCGGAGGGGTTCGATACCTCGACGTCCTCGATTTTAACCCCCAGCCCCCCAGCCAGGGACAGACCGACATCTCCTACGGAAATATCACGGCCCAGCTTTTCGCTGGCCATGTTCACGGCCATTTCCTTGACCTTCTCGGCCGGGAAAAACAGCCTGAGGCCGATGGTGACCACGAGAATCACACCGAGGATGATCCCCAACGTCCAAACCAGTTTTCTGGGTAGTTTTTTCATGACAAGACCGTCCCGGGGAATCCCGTTTCAAGTGGTTTTCTGCCGCGGCCATCCCGCACCCGGCATCCATTGGATCGCCTTCCCACTCTGGCACTTGAGGCGAATCAAGTAAACAAGTCTCGGAACAAAATGACCGAACCGTGGGGTGATACTGAATCACGCCTGAAAGGGGAACCGTTGTCGGTCAACGCCAAATCCTTGGAAGTACCCCCTTGCCTATGGTAGCCTTGGCGGTGACAGGAGACGCTTTGCCCTCGTCCTGACCGCCACTACCGGAAAGTTCACCGCATGCGCTACACGACCGACATCGTAGTGATCGACCTGGAAGCCACCTGCCCGTCCGAGGACCAGGGCAACAACACCATCGACCGCAGCAGCATCATCGAGATCGGGGCCGTGCGGCTCGACCGACGCAGCCTGGAGATCACCGAAACCTTCAGCGAACTGGTCCGGCCCGAGGATTATCCCATCGTGCCGTTCATTACGGACATCACAGGCATCTCACCGGACATGGTGAAGGACAAGGACACTTTTGATGTGGTCGGTCGGAAATTCCTGGAATGGTACGGTCCGCGGAACAAGGCCATCATCGCGGCTTTCGGCGCCTATTACGATATTCCGCTTTTGCGGAAGGAATGCGCCCGTTACGGCCTCGACTACCGTACCCACATCGCCGGGGGCGCCTTCGACCTGAGAGCGGTCGCGACGGCCTGGCTGGCGACCAACAATCACCGCACAAGTGGGCTGACCCTGAATTCGATACTGGAAAAGATGGATCTCGCCGACCGCTTCACCGCCCACCGGGCCGTCGAAGACGCCAAGGCCGCCGCCGCTGTGCTGCAGTTGCACCATTTGGGGCGGGCGTTGGACTGAGACATCACTTTTGTTTTTGTCAGGAATCCATCAGGCTAGCCATCAGACCCAATCCACCCATCATGAACATGAACGCAAACCACAGGAGGATCAGGACCAGATAGATGATCGTCAGGATCTTCAGAATGCGAAAACTGCGGCCCAGTTCGTAGAACCCGGCCTGCAATTCGTCCTGCGTGCCGGTTTGCCGGAACAGGTCGAAGCGGTTGATGCCTTCTATGAAACGGTGCGAGGCGATGATCAGCGGCACCCCGATAACCGCCCCGATGATGGACAGGCAGGTCAGAATGCCGTAGATCATGCTGACCCACCCGATAAAGCGCATGTCCTTGAGTGTACCTTCGAATCCCAGCCCCATGGCATGGACACCAGGCGTTCCCGGTGCGGTATTGGTCATATCCTCCAAGACGATGCCTCCCTGAATTATAGTCTCCTTATTCGATCCGGAATGCCTTGATCCTACCATCCGCCAGACTCACCGACTACCCTTTCCCATACCGATTCCGCTTGAATCATGGGGCCCCGTCTACCATTTTTCGGAAGTGCATACCGTGTCCCCGGACACCCGTTGCCCCCTCATTACGAGATGTTACGAGATAATTCCGAGAGGAGAAACCTGTGTCCGACGCCACAAAGCTTTATGAGGCCCAGAAGGAAAATTTCGCCAACTGGGAAATCATCAAGGATATCATCGATCAGCAGATCGACTTGATGCTCAACTACCGTCAGAGCGGACACCCCGGGGGAAGCCGCTCCAAGGTCCACTACTTCGTGAGCCTGCTGCTGAGCGGCGCCATGCGGTGGGACATCAGGCATCCCGAAAAACGATTCGGTGATCGGTTCATTCTGGTGGCCGGCCACACTGCTCCTCTGGTTTATTCCACCCTGTCGGTGTTCAACGAAGCCCTGCGCGTCATGCATGAAAAAACCGGCGATGACAAATACCTCGTCGGCGGCGGCGCCGATCGCATGATGACCTGGGAAGACCTGCTGGGCTTCCGCAACGTCGGCGGCCTGCCCGGCCACGTGGAGATGGCCGAGAAAAACCTCTTCGTGAAGTTCAACACCGGCCCCAGCGGGCACGGCGCTCCCATTTGCTCCGGTGAAGCGGTGGCTCTCAAACACGCCGGCGCAGAGGGCGTGAAAGTCTTCGGTATAGAGGGCGAAGGCGGCCACACCGCCGGCTGCTGGCACGAGACCAAGAACTCGAGCTACGGCCTGGGTCTGGACAACCTGCACATGATCATCGACTGGAATGATTTCGGGATCGACAACCACAACACCAGTTCCATCGTGCACGGCACGCCGCGCGACTGGTTCGCGCCCTATGGCTGGGACGTCCACGAAGCGCCCGACGGCAGCGACTGGGACGACGTCACCAAGGCCATCCTGGAAATGGCCCACGGTGACGGCACCCCGATGCGCCCGAAAATGATGTTCGGCAAGACCCGCAAGGGCCGGGGATACTACAAGTACGACGCTCCCAGCCACGGCGCCCCCCACGCCCTGAACAGCGACCTGTTCTGGAAGTGCCGGGCCGATTTCACCGAGAAATACGGCGTCACATGGCACGGCACCGATGCGCCTGCTCCGGCCGACAAGGATGAAATGCGCCAGCAGTTCGCCGACAACCTGAACGTGGCCCTGGATGTCCTGCGCGGCAACGACGAGTTGGTGGCCTACCTGGCCGACCGCCTGGTCGAGATCGGCGACAGCGTGCCGGAGGAAATTTCAACCTTCAGCCTGCCCGTGGCCAAGAACCCCCTGAATGACGACAGCCTTTTCGACATCGAAAGCTACCCTGCCGAGATGTGGGCCAAGCCTGGCGAGAAGCAGCCCAACCGGGCGGGATTCGCCAAGTGGGGCAGCTACATCAACAGCTACTGCCTGAAGAAATTCGGCCGGCCGCTGTTCCTGGTCTGCTCGGCTGATCTGGCGGGTTCGACCAACATCGCCGGTTTCGGCGCTGATTTCGGCGACATGAAAAACACCGGCTGGTATAACCGGGAAAGCAATCCTGACGGAGTGATCCTGCCCCAGGGCATTACCGAATTCACCAACGCCGGTATCATGGTGGGCGCGTCTTCGGTGAATATGTCGACCGACCCGGAAAACGACTTCAACGGCTTCTACACCGCCAGCAGCACCTACGGATCCTTCAGCTACCTCAAGTACGGCGCCATGCGTCTGTACAGCCAGATGGCCCAGGATTGTGAATTGAAGCTGGGCAAAACCATCTGGGTGGCGGGACACAGCGGTCCCGAGACCGCGGAGGACAGCCGGACCCACTTCGGCATCTTCAGCCCCTCGTCCACGCAGATGTTCCCGGACGGCCATGTCATCGACATTCATCCCTGGGAATTCAACGAGGTGCCGGTCATGCTGGCCGCGGCCATGAAGACCGACAAGCCCATCATCGCGCTGCACCTGACACGACCCGGCGTGGAGATTCCCGACCGCGAAGCCCTCGGCCTCGGTTCGTACAAGGATGCCGCGAAGGGCGCCTACATCCTGCGGGACTACAAGGACGGCATGCCGCAACAGGGTGTGATCATGGTGCAGGGCACGATGAGCACGTATAACCTGATCAATGCTCTGCCGTCCATCGACGCAGCCGGAGTGAACGTCAAGATCGTGGCTGTTCCCAGTCCGCAGCTGTTCAATCTCCAGTCGGAGGAATACCAGAACAGCGTGCTGACCACCGGTGATATGCTCAACAGCACCTACATCACCAACCGGGCGCGGCGCTCCATGGTCGACTGGAACTTCAATCCCCTGGCCGACCGTTACGCCATGAGCAGCGACTGGGACGATATGTGGCGTCCCGGCGGTTCGCTGGACGAGGTCTGTGAAAGCGCCGGCATCGACACCGAGTCGATTACAACCGGCGTGATCGCCTTCGCCGAGGATTGGCAGCAGCGGATGAAGGAGCTGGAGTTCATGCTGGGCGCGGCCCGCGGCTGATCTTCAAGGACCTGACCGTAAAAACGACCGGCCCCCGCTGAATGGCGGGGGCCGGTTTCCGTCTTCAGCCGGGATTCCGGCGGATGGCAAGAACAACGCCACGGGGGAACGCAACGTTCGTCGTCCTTCCCGATCAAGATTGTCTGCTCCCGGCTTTGACGGCCTCATTAAGGATTGAGTCATCAAGATAATGCTATTTCAATAGCCGGCAAGATGAGAGCAGGCAAGACGGGAATTGTCCTCGGCCCGCCCCCGGAGTATGCTCCCCGGGTTCGACCATCATTTCGAGTCACCTGATCCACCGTTCGAAGGAAAACGCTTCGCCATGAATCCCTTTGGAATACCGGGAAAAATCCCCGCCTTGCTGGTCGCGGCCGGGATGCTGACCAGCCTGGCCGGCTGTTCCGACGCCGAGGTAATCGGCACCGTTCAGTTCGTCGAAAGTTATCCCGCGGGAACTCCCCTCGACCTGGCGGACCTGGAAGAGGCGGCCATCGTCTGGCCACGGGTCATCGAGTCAACGAGCCATAGGTTCCGGGTGGCCAGTTTCTATTACAGCCGCATCGGAGACGGACAGGACGCGGATGCCCCGGCCGACACTCCGGATCTCATGGCGCCGATACTGGACAAGCTGGCGGCCGCCGCGGAAAGGGGCGTTCAGGTCCAGCTGCTTGCCGATGGTAAATTCCACAAGACCTATCCCGATGTCCCTGACTGGATAGGAACCGTGGACGGAGCGGAGTCGCGTACCCTGGATGCCGAAGCCCACTGGGGCGGTGTCCTGCACGCCAAGTATTTCCTCAGCGACGACGACCTGCTTTATGTGGGCAG
>JAGLCY010000218.1 GCA_023270185.1 Candidatus Krumholzibacteriia bacterium
AGCCAGATCCACGAGCTGGGTGTCCTGGTGCGGCACCCCCGTCTGGCGGCGGACCTCGGCCGAATCTTCGACATGGATTGGGAACTGGCAGAAACCGATGCTCCAACCCGCGGCCCCAGACCCCAGCTTGCCCATCATGACCAGAACAGCCTTGCCGAATTGCCGGGCGCTTCGGTCATCACCAGTCACGGCGACACCGTGACCGCCGTGCTGGCAGCCAGTCCCGTGGTCGCCCTGCCGGAGGGAATTCCCTGGGATCTGCCCCTGTTGGTGGAGATGATCGACACCGCGCGGGACTCAATCCATCTTCAGTTGTTGTCCTACGGGGTGACGGACCGGGAAAAAATCCTTTTCGACGACCTGGACAGTGCCCTTCGCCGCGCCTCGGTCCGCGGGGCCCGGATCCGAATCATTCTCTCCAACTGGTCCAAGAGCAGCTACAAACTGCCCTGGATCAAGAGCCTGGCCGTGCTGCCCAACATTGAGATCCGCTTCACCAACATACCGAAGTATTCCGGAGGGTTCATCCCTTTCGCCAGGGTCGAGCACGCCAAATACCTGACGGTGGACGGCCACAACCTGTGGATCGGGACTTCCAACTGGTCGCGCGGTTATTTCCACCAATCGCGCAACATCAGCCTGTTTTTTCGCGGCCCCGGCGCCACTCGCGACCCTGATCGTTTTTTCAACCTGAGTTGGCACGGGCCCTACGCCGAAACCGTCGATCCGGCCGCCGAATACTCACCGCCCAAACGCAATTGACCTGAAAGGAACACCGATGCAAGGCCAGAATTTGCCCGACCGCCTCCAACTTCACCGGACCGCCCTGGTGGTGGTCGACATCCAGGAAAAATTCCGGGACCTGATTCACGGCATGGACCAGGTCACCGCCGGTTCCTCACAACTGATCCGGTTCTGCCAGACCCTGGATATTCCCATCCTGGTGACCGAGCAATATCCGCGCGGCCTTGGGGTTACAGTTTCAGAGATCCGCCGTCTTTTCAAATCCTTCCCCGTCATCGAAAAGACCCATTTCAGCTGCTGCGGAAACAACGAGTTCAACGAGGCGCTGAAAAAGCTGGGCCGCGACCAGATCATTCTCTGCGGCATCGAAACCCATGTGTGCGTCTACCAGACCGCTTTCGATCTGCTGCATCAGGGAAAGCAGGTGGCCGTGGCCGTGGACGCGGTGAGTTCCAGCTCTGCCGCCGCCCGGGAGATCGGACTCAAACGGATGTCGGAGATCGGGGTTCAGAGTATGGGCGTGCAAATGTTGATGTTCGAGATCCTGAAAAAGGCGGGCACCGAGCAGTTCAAAAAGGTCGCTGCAATTCTGAAGGAATAGGTCTCAATTACCGTTGCAGATTGCTCCATAAAAAGCTGGGGAGTGGGATAGAACCGGCCACCCGTCGAAACAGGGACGTTTGGAGGACCCCGGAGCCATGGATGGCGGAGGGGCCCGGAAACCGAGAAAGGCTGCCACAGGATGTGGCAGCCTTTCGTCCCCTGATTCGATGGGTGGTCGGCTCTATCCCACTTACCAACCCCTTAGTTCCATTTATATCCGAAGCCGAGAGCCAGAGTCTGCTTGAATTGGCCGGCCTTCCTGATCGCCTGATGCACGGCATCCGTGTTGATCAGCACGTTGTCCGCACCCACGACCGGGCCGACGGTGTTGTCGTACTTGTCGTAGACCCAGCGCACATACAGTTTCACCGAGATCACCTTGGTGATGTTCGCGGTGAAGGTGTTTTCAAAGTCGACATCGATAGTGGTGGAATAACCGGCAATGTCCTCGGGAAATGGATTGTCGATGATATTCCCATCCGGGTCCTTGACTATGAACCCGTCCTCGAATGTGCTCTTACCCGAATAGACAAAGGGCATGATGAAGGAAAGTTTCGACTCCCAATCCACCCGGTCGTCCAGGGCTCCTACACGATATTCGGTGATCCATTCCGCGGCGGCTTCATAGGTGGCTTCCCTTCCGATCTCCGCTTCGAATGTTTCATCGAGGTAGTACTTGCGGCTGTTCTGGATCAAGGCCACACCAACCCTGGTCATGAACCAGCGATTCTCCTCTTTGACGAAGGTGCGGGAAATACCAACCGCTTCCTTGAACTTAAGGGGGTTGAAGGTCAGCGCTCTCTCCTGCATATCACTCAGATCCTCGAACATCGACTGGAACCTGAAAGAGACATAGGGATCCCAGCGTTTGCCAAGGGTCCAGCGGAACATCGATTCGAGGTCGATGATATCGTCCGTCTTGTCGGGCTTTTGCCAGTGCAATTCGCCGTTTTCGCCACGTTCCTGGCTGTGGGTCTGCCCATATGCAAGTTTCAGAATGTTCCGCCAGTTCGTGGTCTCGGTGTACTGCTTCTCCAGTCTCGCGCTGAACTGGCCGTTCCATACGGCGGAACCCTTGTCCCCACCATTCCAGTTGTTGGAATAGGCGCTTTGCAGAATGTTCAGACTGGCGTCGATTTCCTTCTGCCAGACCCCGAGCTGAGGTCCTTCTTCGGCATCGTCCTGGGCCACCCCGAGCCCAGCCAAACCTGTCGACAGAACCAGGACCATCAACACGGCCACCCATCGCTTCACATCAAACATGGAGCATTTCCTCCTGAGTTCGGGGCAACTTAAGCTTCCGTTTTTTCCAGATGCACGACCGTCTGCGGGAAGGGAATATCGATGCCGTTGGCGTCGAAGGCTTCCTTCACGGCCTTGTGCATGTCCAGGTAGACTCCCCAGTAATCAGCGGAGGCGACCCACGGCCGGAAAATGATGTTCACGCTCGAATCGGCCAGTTCACTCACCGCGATGGTCGTTTCGGGATCATCCATGACCCGGCTGTCGTTCTTGGCCAGATCGGCCAGGATCTGCATGGCCTTGTTGTGGTCTGACCCGTAGCCAATGCCCATGACCATATCCACCCGACGCGTGTCATAGCCATTGAAATTCTTGATGATGTCACCGAAGAGGGCTCCGTTGGGAACGGTGATCTTTACGTTGTCGGGCGTGCACATGGTCGTTGAGAAGATTGCGATCTCGACCACCTTGCCCTTGACCCCCGCGGCCTCGATAACGTCACCGGCCTTGAACGGCCGGAACAGCAGGAGCATAACACCGGAGGAGAAATTGCCCAGCGTTCCCTGCATGGCCATGCCGACCGCGAAACCGGCGGCACCGAAGATCGCGATGAAACTGGCGGTCTGCACACCGAACCGGTCAACCACCGCAATGAGGGTGAAGGCCATGACGGCGAAGTAGATCAGGCTGCCGATGAAACCCGTCAGGCTTACATCCACACCCCTGGCGATCATTACCTTCTCGACGCCCTTACGCGTGGCCCCCGCGATAAAACGACCCACAAGCAGGATGACGATGGCGCTCAGAATCTGGATTCCGATTGCCGGTCCGCTGTCCTTCAGAAACTGAAGCGCGTTCATCCACATGGTGGGATCGGTCACGGCGTCGGCGGCGGCGGCGGTTTGCTGGCCGGCTTCGGCCTGGCCCAGAAATGTCAACATTGGATTTCCCCTTACTTAAAGCGGGCGAAAAAGGAGCCTTGGTTTCGGGCAATCGATCACACGAAACCATCTGCCCCGACAAGACTATAGAGGGGGAAATACTAGCAAAATCCATTATCCAGTCAATTTATATCTTGTTTCACCATAGACAATTCCGGCAACCAATGAAGATTTCATTACTTACGGAATCGTGGTGATGACCACATCGATTCGCCGGTTCATTGCCCGCCCCTCAGCCGTGCTGTTCAGGGCGATGGGCTTGTCCGGTCCGAACCCTTCGGTGGCAATGCTTTCCTCGCCACGACCGAGTTTCTGCTCCAACAAACGGGCCACCGTTTCAGCGCGACGCCTGGACAATCTCAGGTTGGCGTCGTAGCCTCCCGTGTCGTCGGTATGACCTTCCACACTCACCTCGGCGGTGGGGAACAACTGGATCGCGGCAACGATCTTGTCCACCAGATCGCCCTGTCCGGCGCTCAGGGAAGCGCTGCCCACGCCGAAGGAGATACCGTAGACCTGCATGACCACATCACCGGTGGACGAGAGAATGATTTCCCCCTCCTCGGCCGTGAATGACGAGCGGGCCGAGGCGATTGCCGCGTCGCGTTCCTGCTTTTTCGTAAGCACCGATTCAGCGGCGGAACGGTCGGCCTCGGCGACTCCGACGCGCAGTTCGGTCTCCCACAGCTGGCGGCGCAGGGAACTGACCTCCACCTGCAAGGCGGTGACCAGGGAATCCTGGGCAGCGGCGGAACCGCCCATCGATTCGGTGAACCGGCGATTGGTCACCGTCAGGGAATCGACCAGGAACTGCCGCTGCAGATTTTCTTCATTCATCTTGTCTATCAGATCCCGGGAAAGTTCCGTCCCACTCAACACGGGATCCAGTTCAACCCCGGACAAGGTTCCGATTTCTCCCAGGGCCTGGTCGAAGCGACCCAAAAGGGCCTCCATGCCGCTTTTCTGGCTGCGCATTTCCTTGATGAACGCCGCGGCGTTGACCAGGCGCCGGGCTTCGGTCTCGAGGGCTGCCCACTGCTCATCCGTGGCCCCGCTCTTTTCGGCCTCTTCAAGGCGCGAATCCAGGTTCCACCAGGTGTGGGGAAGCTGGCCCTTGGCGCCCAGCTTTTTAGCCTGTCCCATCAATTCGTGGATGGCCGGCGCGGGTCCGACATCGCTCTCCTGGGCCAGGGCAACTCCGCAACCATACCCGACCAGGCCATCGGCTGAAGTCAAAACAGCCAAGGCCAGCAAACACGATAAGGCCAGGAACAGGACATTTTTCTGCAGCTTCAAAATCAATCCTCCAGCTTTCTTTTCCTCCGGGCGACCTCCAGGGCCGCCTCAATTACTTCATCATCAAAGATCCCGGTCATGCAATTGTAAAGAATACATTTCTCCTCCAGGCAGACCCGGCGGGCAGGGCAGGCCACCCGGGGAACCAGAGCCCTGCTCAGGGAACCTCGTGGCCCCCAGCGATCCGGACTCATGGTGACGACCGGCGGAAACAGGCCGACGGTGGCGCATCCCACTGCGGCTGCCATGTGCAGAGGGCCGGTCGAAGGGCCGATGAAAAGATCCCCGGCGCTCAGAACACCCATGAACTCCCGCAGTGAGAACCTGTCCAATAGAAGATTGATTCCCTTGTCGAGATGGCCGGCGACCGCGGCAACCGTCGCACTGTCCGCGGCGGACCCGGTAATGAACACGCGCCATCCCGGCTGACGCGCCAGGGCATTGGCAACCCCCGCGAACCGGGAGGGTTCCCAATCCAGCGCCGAGCCACCCGAACCGGGATGCACAAAAACAATGGTTTCGGCATCGGGCGCTTCATCCCGGCGGAAGGTTCGCCCGATTTCAAGCTGACCGCTGGTCAGATGAAGGTGTGGGTCCGGAAAATCGGGGTTCCGATTCCCGGGCCAGGGCCGCCAACCCCCGGTGAGACGACGGGCCAAAAGAAGGTTGTGCTCCATTTCATGCCG
>JAGLCY010000219.1 GCA_023270185.1 Candidatus Krumholzibacteriia bacterium
TATTCCAGAGCGTCGCCGGGGGCTCCCTGGCTGGTATCGGCGCCGATGCCCAGGGCATATTCCATCTCGCCGGACTTGACGTGGGAGTAGGCCACGTACATGGCCTCGCTCCCGGCCTTGCAGGCGAACTCGAAATCCGCCACATGGCATTCCGGGCCCGCCCCGATGGCGTCGATCAACGTCGTGCCCGAGGGCTTGACCGCGTAGGGATGGCTCTCGGATCCGATGTAACAGGCGCCGATCTTGGCCGGATCGATGCCCGCCCGGGTGACCGCGTGACGAGCCGCCGTCACCGAGATGGTGATGGTGTCCTCGTCCGGGCCGGGAACGGTTTTTTCCTCCAGGAGAAGGCCGCGTTTGTAGGCCTCAGCGTCGGCTCCCCACTGGTTCGCGATATCCTCCGCCTTGATGCGGAATCGCGGAACATAGGAACCAAATCCAACAATACCGTGCATTGGTGTCCCCTTGGCTGAATGATGTCGAAGAATAAGGTGGAGGAAATGTAACAGTTCGGGGACCGCGCCTCAAGGGGGTTCGGAGAAGGACGATGAGGGGGGCACAATCAAATTCAAGCAACCGCCCCAGAAACCTTGGGCTACCGGGGCGGTTTTTCATTCACCTAAATACACATCGCATTTTCTGCAAATTTAGGGACAGGTATGCCCATTGTGCGGACTCCAAAGACTTATATCCGTGAGGTTGACTACGTCATCATGGTTAAAGTCACCACGAACGTCATACGTTCCATAAAAAATGGCGGAAAGTAATTGGACATCTGTGAGGCCTACCACCAGATCACCATTTAAATCAGGGCTGGCCTCAAGCAAATGTTGGAACTGGTCATTATACTGAAAGGTCGACCCCCATTCTACCTTCATTCCCAACCAGTCCTCATCCTCGCCAGTATCAGCGCCCGCACCTAGACTGAAGGTAACAGTGTAATGGTTCGAGTAATCATTGGTAGGATAGAAATATTCTGATCTGTCGCCATCCGGATCGTCACAGAACACCACCGAAGGATAATCTCCTACGTTGTAATAGTACAATCTTATATTTGCATTATAAACGGGATTTTCGGCGTCATCATAGAAAAGAAACACCTGTCATGATAATTCCTCCAAGTTTCCGATGTTGAAAATGCTATTAATCTATTATAAAAAGCGATTTTCGATTATAACCAAGATCGCCATGGTGTCAAGTGAATTGGACCCATCATATCCAGATTTCCGAGTTGAGGCAAGGCGATGAACCAAGCTCTTCAAAAAATCAGTACGATTACGCTTGAAAAGGCGGCTCCCGGGGTTGCGGGGCTACTGTCTTTGTTCATCGTTTCCTACCCAATTTTTGACTGCGATCTCTATTGGCACCTTGCAAATGGACGCGCCATGGTAGCGGCACGGCGCATCATCAATGAAGATGTCGTTTCCTTTACACATTTTGGAAAAGGTTTCGTCAATCATGAATGGCTGAGCCAGACCTTGTTCTATCTCCTTTGGGATAAGCTTGGGCCCAACTGGCTTTGGGCTTTCAAGCTGTTGTTGTCTTCGCTGGTGATTTTTTTCATCTATCGCACTGTCCTGGCGGTTGGTGGGAGCTCTTGGTTAGCTGGCCTACTGTGTGTTCTTGCCATGCTGGTCGGCATTCAGAGGTATCACTTACGACCAGAACTGTTCACCTTACTTAATATGGCAATTTTAGGATTTATTCTTCACACCTTTCGGTGTCGTCCAAACCAGATTCATCGCTTGTGGTTTATTCCTTTCATCTTTGTGGTGTGGGATTGGCTTCACGGAGCCATACTCGGCCTTACGTTCTTCACCATCTTTACGGCTACGGAAAATTTTAAATCGGTTATCCCGATGTTGGGCCGAAGAGGCACCTTTACCAACTTCGGTTTAAAGAAGCTCAATATCTGTTTCGCTCTTACGATGGTTGCAATGGTTATTAACCCCTACGGTCTGCGTTCTTATGGGCATTTCATGGTTCTTGCGAGGGGAACCCAGGGGGCTGATAAGATCATTGAACTTCAGCCAATGTGGCAGGCCATTGGTGATCATATACCCTTCGTTCTTATGTTCGTATGGGTTATAACCTTGATTGCCGTTGGGATCCGCAATATGGACATCACTGAGATAGTTCTCGTATTGGTTTTTGGTGGTGGAGCCTTATACTACAACCGCTTCGCTGGTGTGGCAGCAATTGTTTTAGTCCCGGTAATCGCGAGACATGTTTCCAGGGCCCTGAATGATAAAAGAAATAGGGCCCCCTGGAGACTCTCGGTCACGGCCATGGCGGTTGCCGGAGTGGCGATCATTCTCGGTGGGTTCAACGAGAAAGTTATTAAGAGAGCAGCGGCGACTTCCCCACAAGGAATGTACATCCTGCCTTCTGAAACGGCCTTTGGATTTTCGGTCAACGAATTTTTCACCCCTGCCGGTTCGGTTCGTTTCATCGAGGATTTGGGACTGCAGGGTAACATGTACAATAATGCCAACCTTGGGGGATATCTCTCCTATTACCTTGCACCCGGGCGACGAATTTTCCAGTACAATCTGCCACCGATATTTGGTGACACGACTCGATTTGTCCGGAACCCGCGTGAGTTGGATCAGTGGCATATTGAGTATGCCCTTGCCGGGAGTGCTGGCGAATTAACGAAGCTGTTTCCATCCTCGCAGTGGGCGTGGGTCTACAGCGATTATGTTTCCACTCTGGTCGTCAAGCGAATACCACGACATCAACCGTTGATTGATAAATATGAGATTCAGTTTTTTTCGCCGGAACAATCGCTGGTCGACTACCAGGCCTTGATGCGGGATTCAGATTCTCTACATAGATTTGCCTTCGAGATGGGAGTTTACCTGACATATATGGAGGATGAGCGCATTGCCGGCCGATGGGAGCAATTGTTTTCTCAGCACCCGGATTTATTATACCATCCCCCAATCCGAGAGTTGATCAACAAAGTCATTGAACGTAATGATTCTCTGAAAGCTTGGGCCAATGAACTCGGTGCTGTCCAGGGCTTTAAATAAAATACAACTAGTTAAACCTAATCCGGGGTTTTCAATTGTCGCCTCGAGATTGATTCCTCATCCACTTCCAAGACGATGCCCATACCGCGTACACCACGAAAAGGAAGGCCCGCGGGGGGCCTTCCAAACTCACGTGATCAATAGATTTGAACCCAGATTTATCAGGTCAGCGCAGAAGAGTAACCCGTTGTTGGGTAAACCCTTCATTCGTGACCAGACGCACCAGGTAGACGCCACTGGCGGCGGCCTGTCCCCGTCGGTCCAGACCGTTCCAGACCGCCTGGTCCGCACCGGCGGGGCGGAACTCGTCAAACAGCACCTGAACCACACGTCCCATCAGATCGATGACCTCGAGCCGCGCGGATCCACCGGTCGGCAGGGAGTACTGGATCGTCAGGCGGGGGTTGAAGGGGTTCGGGGAGGCCTTCATCACCAAAGGCTCCATGGCCGGGCCGACCACTTCGACGGTGTCGAGCACCAGATCGGGCCCGCCCGCGGATTTGAGTTTGAGGTCGTAGGTCCTGGGCCAGCCCACGGCATCCTCGTCCAGGATGCTGCCGGATTCCCGATCCACCAGCCAGCTGCGCTGGGGCACACCTTCGGTTTCGCGGCGCTCGACTTCGGTCCAGCCGCCTTCCGTGTGCCGGACATCGAAGGCCAGGGACACGATGTTCCGGGTCAAGGAAGCCTGAAGGTGTCCGGTCACCGCCGGCACCGGGCCTTCGTCGGGCCGTATCCAGGGCACGTGGAATTCCTCGCCGTTGGCCGGGTCGCCGTCACGGTCGTAGGCCTTGCCGTAGGCGGTGGCCACAGCTTGTGCCGCGTTGGTGAACATGGCCTCGAAACTTTCCCCTATAACCAGGGCAGTGCGGAAAGTGACGGTTTCACCCGGTGCGAGGGTCGTGATTTCCGGTGCTGACATCAGAATCCGATAATCTGCCTCCTGGCCAGGCGGGGTGTCGGGATCACGGCCTTCGGTACTGAGCAGTTCGTAGCGCTCTTCATCGTTGGTGGGATCGCCCCCATTCTCGAATGACGCGTTTCCTGAAAACCTGTTGAAGGAGTGAAGAGTCCAGGGCTCGACCGGAGGTCCGGCCGCCGCATCGGTCACCAGGCCGCACATGACAAACCCGACCCAGCCGGGAGCCGGGTCCACCGAAGCTGCATCATGCATCCAGCCCACCGCGACCGGGTAAAAGACCTCGTTTACCCGAACCAAGCCTTCCCAGCTGCCGGCCATGTCGTCGTCCGGTTGCCCGATATCGAAATCGGCGAAGATGCCGCAGTGCAATCCGTTGATGTCGGTCACACCCACGTTGGTCATCCGGTAATCGTAGCCGATGAAATCGCGGGCCAGCATATCGACCCACTGGAAGGACTCTTGCACGATCTGCAGGTTCAGAGGTACGTGATCCGGGTAGTCCTCCATGATCTCGGCCAGGTTGTCCGCCATGACGCAGCGGAAATTCTGGTCACTGATGGCCGCGAAGTCCTCGTCGATCAGTCCGTCCAGGTCGTTGTCCAGGCCGTCGAGCGGGTCTTCGTCTTCCATTCCGTCGCCGTCGTCATCGGCGCCCGGCCAGGGAAAGCGTGTACCTTGCGGCGCCCCCTGGACCGTGGCGAAGATGGAATCGCCCGGCGCTTCGGTCGAGCGGAATTCCATTTCGTACTGCCCGGTGGTAACAAGCCGTTCGCCGAGGACGGTCCCGCCGACCCACAACCCGGCGGCCCACAGGTAGTCTATCCCGCCTTCGCCCGGCCAGCGGGCCGAAGGCGCATGGCTGAAAGGCGTGGGCACCGTGGGCCGCGACCCGATCAGGCCCCAGTTCGTGACATGGTTCCACAGATTGCCCACCGTGTGGCTGACGTGGCCGTCGGTCACGAGAATCTTGTCCAAATTTGATGGTGTGGATGAATCAACGGCCGCACCCGGAACGGATACGGCCAAAAGGCTGCACACAACAGCAGCCAAGGTCAGAATGTGTCGGGGTTTCATTCCTACCTCTCCCCTTGCCCCATTTTGTGTCATGCCCTGCATCTTTATGCAGGATGAGTATATCAAAATCTCATTCACGGTGTCAACGGACCGGGGGTTTCGGATAAACAAAGGAAGGCCCCCCGGGGGGCCCTCCAACTCAACCGTTTGTCTGAAAAATCAGGCGCCGGCCTGGTCGATCGGCGTCGGCGTGGGACGATTCTTCAATTCCCGGTCCATCAGGAACAGGCCCGTGCCGGTGTCGCCCATCATGTCCAGCTTCTTGAGGATGTCGTCCACCGTGGCCTCTTCCTCGACCTGCTCGGACACATACCATTGCAACAGGTTGTTGGTGGCGTGGTCGCGCTCGGTGATCGCCAGATCGGCCAGCTTGGAGATGTTCTCGGTCATGACCTTTTCGTGGTCCAGCGCGGCTTCGAACGCCGCCCGGGGGCTGTCCCATTCCTTGGCCGGCTGGGCAATGGCAAACAGTTCGACCCGGCCACCCCGTTCAACCACGTAATCGAAGAGCTTCAATGCGTGCAGATGCTCCTCTTCCGCCTGCATCTTCATCCAGTGGGCGCAGCCGTCGAGATTCAAATCCTCCAGATAGGCCACCATGGCCTGATAGAGATAGCTGGAATAGTATTCGTCGTTGATCTGCTGGTTCAGTGCGTCCTGGAGTTTATTGCTGAGCATGGTTCCGCCTCCGAGAGGGATCATCCCCTAATTACGTGGAAGAGAGTTTGTGATTATGAAAGCCAATGTAAGACAAATTCGAGCCGAATGGCCAGATCCAATTCGGTTTTGCCCGGAAAAACAGGTGAGTGGCGATAATTGACCATGCCTGCTATCATATGCGAGAATTTCCCGGGCCGGGAGCCTCCCCGAATATCGCTTCGGGGCCGCCATCCGGCCCGTTTTCATGGCTTCCAGGTACTCTGTCGACCTCAGATTAACGAAGGATTATTGATGCCGAGAAAACAGATCGCGAAATTTTCCGTCCAGCACCTCCAGGTTCTCGATGAGAACGGCAAACTCGACGCCAAGCTGGAACCCAATCTCAGCGAAAATGAGTTGCTGGAAATGTACCGCTGGATGCGGTTGGCCCGCGGATTCGACGAGCGCATGCTCAAGCTCCAGCGCCAGGGCCGTCTTGGTACTTTCCCACCCAACACCGGCCAGGAAGCCATCTCCATTCCCGTGGCGCTGGCCATGAAGGAGAAGGACTGGTTCGTGGGCGCCTTTCGTGAACTGGGCGGCCGCCTGATCCGCGGCGAACCCATGACCTCCTCTCTTTATTACTACAACGGCTGGGAAGAGGGCAACATCCTGCCCGACAAGGAATTGAGAATCTTACCGACCAGTGTTGTCATCGGTTGCCAGATTGAACACGCGGTGGGCCTGGCCTGGGCCAGCCGCTACAAGGGCGAAGACGCGGCGGCTGTCTGCTTCATCGGCGACGGCGGCACCAGTGAGGGTGATTTCCACGAGGGCCTGAACTTCGCGGGGGTGTGGAAGGCCCCGGTGGTATTCATCGTGCAGAATAACCAGTGGGCCATCTCGATTCCCCGTGAGAGTCAGACCAACAGCCAGACCATCGCCCAAAAAGGCATCGCCTACGACATTCCCTGCCTGCAGGTCGATGGCAACGATCCGTTGGCCATGCACGTGGCCATCACAGAAGCGTTGGACCGGGCCCGCAAAGGCGAGGGCCCCACTTTGATCGAAGCGGTGACCTACCGGTTGATGATGCACACCACCGCCGACGACCCCACGAAGTATCGCACCGAAGAAGAGGAAAAGCGCGCCTGGGAGAAAGAACCGCTGTTGCGCTTCAACAAGTACCTGAAAGACAAGGGATTCTGGGACGACGCCAAGGAAGAAGCCCTGCTCAGCGAAGTGAAGGCCAAGATCGAGGAGGCCGTCAAGGAATTCGAATCACCCCTGGAATGGCAGCAGGACGAACCCTTCAAGCACGTCTTCGGGACCGAGCATCCGGTCATCACCCAGCAGCACGAGGACTTCCTGGCCAACGTCAAGAGGGAGGCCGACCATGGCTAAGCTGAACATGGTCCAGGCCATCAATCTGGCGTTGCATCAGGAAATGGCCAAGGACAAGGACGTGATCGTGCTGGGCGAAGACGTGGCCGTCGACGGCGGCGTGTTCCGCCTGACCGAAGGCCTGCTGGATGAGTTCGGCAAGGATCGCGTGCTGGACACGCCCCTGGCCGAAAGCGCCATCATCGGCACCAGCATCGGCATGGCCATGGCGGGATTGAAACCCGTTTGCGAGATGCAGTTCTCCGGCTTCAGTTACCTGATGATGGGACAGTTCGAAGCCCACGCCACCCGCATGCGCGCCCGCACCCACGGCCAGTTCACCGTGCCGATGGTGATCCGGATGCCCTTCGGCGGCGGCGTGCGCGCCCTGGAACATCACAGCGAAAGCCGCGAGGCGACCTACGCACATCTGCCCGGCGCCAAGGTGGTCATTCCCAGCGGTCCGCGAAACGCGCGCGCCCTGTTGCTGGCGGCCATCCGCGACCCGGACCCCGTGGTTTTCATGGAGCCCAAACACTCCTACCGCGCCTTCCGTGAGGAAGTGCCCGACCAAGAGGAAGTCATGCCCCTGGGCAAGTCGCAGGTCGTCCAGGAGGGTACGGAATTGACGCTGGTCAGCTGGGGAGCGATGATGCGACCGACGCTGAAGGCCGCGGCCCAGGTGGAGAAAGAACACGGGACGAGTATCGAGATCATCGACCTGTTGACCATCTCGCCGATGGACAGCGACACCGTGGTGGAATCGGTGACAAAGACCGGGCGTTGCGTCGTGGTGCAGGAAGCCCCGCGCAGCTTCGGTGTGTCCTCCGAAATCACCGCCCGGATCAACGACAAGGCCTTCCTCTATCTGGAAGCGCCCGTCCGGCGCCTGACTGGTTTCGACGTGGTGACACCCTACTTCGGGCGCGAGAAGAGTTATCTGCCCAACGTGCCCAGGGTGGTTCACGCCATCGAAGAAACCCTTAAATTCTGACCGGGAGGCGGCCAGCTTGTTCGAATTCAAACTGCCTGATCTGGGAGAGGGAATCGCCGAGGGCGAGATCCTCAAGTGGTACGTCGAAGAAGGCGGCGAAATCGGTGAAGACGAGCCCCTGATGGACGTCGAAACCGACAAGGCCGCAGTGACCATCCCCTCGCCCCGTGGCGGAAAAATTGCCGCGCACAAGGGCAAGGTCGGCGATATCGTCAATGTGGGCGACGTCGTGGTGGTCATCGACGACGGCACCGGCGAGGCCGCGGCGGTCGAAGAAGCGGCTGCTGAAAAGACCTTTGCCGCACCTGACACACCCGAGCCCGAAGCCGTTCCCGAAGCCGTGGCCCCCGCCGCCATGCCCGGCGTCAGGCGCCCCGTTCCCGCAGCCCCGGCCACGCGCCGTCTGGCCCGCGAACTGAAGGTCGATATCAACCTTGTTTCGCCCTCGGGTCCCGGCGGACGCGTCACGCCCGAAGACGTGCACCGCTTCGCCGACCACGGCATGACCGTGCCGGCCGCCACTCCCGAACCGGCCGAACATCTGGCGGCCAAACAGGTGAGCACCGACACGGCCTTCGCAGAATTCGCCGCCCACGCCTCGGCGACCATCCCCTTCCTTGAGCTCGAGCCCATGCCCGATTTCAGCGCCGACGGCCCGGTCGAGGTGGAAGCATTGCGTTCCATCCGGCGCAAGGTGGCGCGCAAGATGGTCACCAGCATGTCGCTGATCCCCCATGTGGCCCACATGGACGACGCCGACGTGACCGAACTGGACAAGTTCCGCGTCCGCGAGAAGGAACGCCGCGCCGGTGGCGCCGGTGGCAAGTTGACCCTGCTGGCCTTCGTGATCAAGGCCATCACCGCGGGTTTGAAGGCCGCCCCCGCGTTCAACGCGAGCCTGGATCCCTTCCGCGAAGAGATCATCTACAAGAAGTACTACAACATCGGGTTCGCGGCCGACACCGGCCGCGGCCTGGTGGTGCCGGTGGTCAAGGACACCAACAACAAGAGCATCATCCAGATTGCAGACGAAATTTTCGAGAAGGCCAATCTCGCGCGCGATGGTAAACTCCCTCCCGAGGATATGCGCGGCGGCACGTTTACCATCACCAACGTGGGACCGCTGGGCGGCACGGCCCTGCTGCCGACGATCAACTACCCCGAGGTGGCCATCCTGGGCATGGGCAAGGTCCAGGAGAAGCCGGTGGTCCGGAACGGTGAGATCGTCATCCGCAAGATCCTGCCGCTGACCCTGGCTTTCGACCATCGCATCGCCGACGGCGCGGACGCCGCCCGTTTTGTCGCCGAATTGGTAAGGCAGCTTTCGGACCCGAACCTGCTGCTGCTGGAAACCTGACAGGAGTGCCCGCTCATGGTAATGGGAAGTCTGCGTGAAGAAACCCAGGTCGTGGTCATCGGCAGTGGTCCCGGCGGATACGTCGCCGCCCTGCGGCTGGCCGATCTGGGCAAGGACGTTCTGCTCATCGAAAAACGGGAACGCCCCGGCGGCACCTGCCTGCTGGAAGGCTGCATCCCCTCGAAGACCCTGATCCACGCCGTGGAGGTCAAGGAAACCACCCGGCAAGCCGAACAGTTCGGCCTGACCTTCAAGGGTGTGGAATTCGACCCGGCCAAGTTGCGGGCCTGGACCGATGAGGTTGTCAGCGGCCTTTCCGACGGCATCAAGGGCCTGTTGAAGAGACGCGATGTCACCGTCATTCATGGCCACGCCCGTTTCGACTCGCCCACCAGCCTGTCGATCGAGGGCGGCGAGGTCAGCGGCATCGATTTCGAACAGGCCATCATCGCCACCGGTTCGAGCCTGAACCAGCTGCCGGACGGCATCATCCCTTCTGTATGGTCCAGCGCCGACGCTCTCAAACTGCCCCGCGTGCCCGACTCCCTGCTGGTCGTGGGCGGCGGTTACATCGGTCTGGAAATGGGTCTGGTCTACCAGGGCCTGGGGTCCGAAGTGTCGGTCGTCGAGTTTTTTCCCCGTCTTTTGATGGGCGCCGATTTTGACCTGGTGGATATCATGGTGGGTCAGGTCAAGCAACGCCTGCACGAAATCATGCTCGATTCGAAAGTGAAATCCATCGCCGAAACGGACGGTGACGCGACGGGCGGTTTCGACGTGGATATCGAGGTCGGCGGCAAGATCGTCAGCAAACACTACGACCAGGTGCTGGTGGCCATCGGCCGGCGGCCCAATACCGACGACATCGGCCTGGAAAAAACGAAGGTGGCCGTCAACGAGCAGGGCTTCATCGTCACAAACGAGGAATGCCGCACGGCCGAGTCCAACATCTTCGCCATCGGCGACGCGGCCGAAGGCCCCATGCTCGCCCACAAGGCCAGCCGCGAGGGCAAGGTGGCCGCCGAAGCCATCCACGGCGGCGAAGTGGCCTTCGACAACCGGGCCATTCCCGCGGTGGTCTTCACCGACCCTGAAATCGCCTGGACCGGCCTGACCGAACGCGAGGCCGAGGAACAGGGTATCGAAGTCACAATCGGCCGTTTCCCACTGTCCGCCCTCGGCCGCGCGCGCACTCTCGGCCGCACAGACGGGATGGTCAAGATCCTCGCCGATCCAGCCGGCGGACTGGTCCTGGGACTCGGCATCGTCGGTCCCATGGCCAGCGAACTGATCGCCGAAGGCACCCTGGCCATCGAGATGGGCGCCACCCTCGAGGACATCATGGTGACCATCCATCCCCATCCCACGTTGAGCGAAGCCATCCTTGAAGCGGCGGAAGTGGCGGCCGGCGAAGCGGTGCACGTCAATCCCCCGCGCAAAGTGAGATGACGGCCATGGCGGACCTGACAACGGTCCCCTATGACATTGATGATGAAATGCTGACACGCACGCGCCAGGACGGCTGGCCCCGGGTGCGCGTTTATGAACCGGCGGAAATAGCGGTCGTGATCGGTCGGGGCGGCCATCAGGACCTCGAACTGGATACGACCAATATTTCAACCGACGGGATCATCCTCTACAAGCGGCCCGGCGGAGGCTGCAGTGTGGTTTTGGACCCCGGCAACCTGGTCATTTCGGTGGTGGCGCCCCTGGAGGGCATCGGAGGCATAAAGACCGCTTTCGCCGCCATCAGCGAATGGCTGATCACCGCCCTGACGGTGTGCGACGTGCCCGGGGTCCAGCAGCGTGGCATTTCGGACCTGGTCATCGGTAAGCGCAAGATCGGCGGCTCCTGCATGTACCGTACACGGGGGCTTCTCTACTACTCGACCACCCTGTTGCTCGACCCCGATCTGAACCTGGTCGACCGCTATCTGCTTTATCCTCCTCGGGAACCGGATTACCGGGATGGCCGCTCCCACCGCAAATTCATGGGGTCGTTGAAGACCATGGGGCTGCCGCCGGGTAATGCCGATCTGGCCTACCGCCTCAATATCATGCTCAATCTGCGGTTGGAAGAGCTCGTCGATTCGCTTTAGGACCTGAGCAAATTTTCCACGTAACCGCCGGTAAAGATATATTTATAAGGGATTTATTTATTTTTCATGAGCAGAATGTTAGATTTCCCGGCAGTACAGGGTCACAACCTCGTACAGCTAAGGGAGACTTTCATAATGAACGCCCACGCCGGCACGGAACCCACCAAACTTCTGATCGTTGACGACCATCCCCTGGTCCGTTCCGGAATCCAATCAATCATTCAAATGGAATCGGACCTGACGGTCTGCGGCGAAGCCGAAGACCACGATGAGGCCATGAAAGCCATCGCAAAACTCGGTCCCGACCTCGTATTGGTCGACATATCCCTCAAAGACAGCAACGGCCTCAGCCTGCTGAAGGACATCAAGCAGAATTACCCG
>JAGLCY010000022.1 GCA_023270185.1 Candidatus Krumholzibacteriia bacterium
AAACGCTACCGGCGGATCATGGTCTCACGGCCCATCATGCCCCTGGGCAAGGACATCGGCTACCTGCCCGGAAGCAAGGACGAGAAACTCGCCAGCTGGATGCAGCCCGTTTCGGACAACCTCCAGTACCTGGTGGACCCCAAACTCGAACACTCCGGGGACAAGGTCCAGTATCTCTACGACACGGGAGTCGTCGAAGCGGAAGCGGTGACATACATCCGTGGCCGCAGCCTGCCCAAGCTCTACATCATCATCGATGAAGCGCAGAACCTGACCCCACACGAGATAAAAACCGTGGTCAGCCGCGCCGGCGAAGACGCCAAGGTGATCCTTACAGGAGACGCGTACCAGATCGACAACCCCTATCTGGACGCCTCTTCCAACGGGCTGACCTATGTGGTGGAACGTTTCAAGGACGAGCCGATCCACGGCCACATCACCTTGGCCAAGAGTGAGCGCAGCCATCTGGCAAGCCTGGCGGCCGACCTGTTGTAGCGGGAAAAGTCCAGGGTACCTATTCGGGGGATTCCGTCGAATTCCGTCCGATGAATTCCTGACGCAGCTGTCCGAGCAGACAGGCATTGGCCCTCTTGACCGCCTTGGTCAGATGTTCATTGACCAGCTGCTGATCCTGCCTCGCCGTCGATGTGATGTACTTCTTGACGTCGATTTCCCCCAAACAGGATTTCTGCCACAGCACATTGCCGCTGCGATCCTTGAGGGTCATGCGAACTTCGGCTTCAGCATGGTTTTTCGTGGGCACCGGAATCGCCAGGATGGCGACGGCGGCCAGAGCCACCGAAAGTTTGGCGCGGTGGGAGGAGTCGCTTCCCAAAGCCATACCCGCACCGACACCGATGAGCCCCGGCAAAAGAAAAGCGGCGGGCGAACGCTGCAGCCGGCACCCCATGGACAGCAGGTCCACGGAAAGGATGTAGTCGGCCTGCGAATGCAGGGGCACGAGCTCGACCAGATGGGTCTGTTCGAGATCCTGGGCCAGGGCTTCGGCGTAGATCTGGGTGGCGGGCACCTCCCATGACTCGTCGTCGGGATAAGTGATGCCGAAGAAATGGCCCTGCCCCTGGCGTTGTTCGATGGGCCGCATGTCTGTCACCGTGTCGATGTACAGGGCGGGCATCTTCAGATTGCGCAGCTGGAAATCGATCTCCTCGCCGGGGTAGACGAAGGTGATCTTGTCGCTGCCGCATGAAGAAACACCCAGAACCACCAACAGGACGGCCACGATGTGGCCGGGTTTATTCTTCATCTTCAAAAGGCGAAACATGCACAACTCCTAGGCGTGGCCTAATCCATCATTAAACGTGGCATTAATCTACGACCCCGGACCTCCGAGAGCCAGTCCGGTATGAGCACCTAATCGTGGACCGTTTTCCCGACACGCCAGATGACCAGCACCACACCGGCGACACCCAATCCAAGGGAGACCCAGGGAGACACCCCGAAACCCACAGGCAGGTATCCGCACAGCGCGGATATTCCGGCCACGGTCAGGGCGTAGGGCATCTGGGTCTTCACGTGATCCACGTGGTCCGAACCCGAAGCCAGGGACGAAAGAATGGTCGTATCCGAAATCGGGGAGCAATGGTCCCCGAAAACCGCCCCCGCCAGGACAGCGCTCACCGCAGCCAAATGGATATGGAGAGCGGTGGCAGCCGGGAGGCCCGCATCCAGGGGCAACTGGTGCCCCAGGGGATAGACCAGGGGCATCAGGATGGCCATGGTTCCCCAGCTTGTGCCGGTTGCGAAACTCACCGCCGCGGCAAGAATGAATACCACCATGGGCAACAGCCGGGCCGACAGTACCTGACGACTGACATCAACCAGGTAATTGGCGGTGCCCAGGCCGTCGCAGATGGCGCTCAGGGACCAGGCAAGCAAGAGGATGGTCACCGCGATGACCATCGCCTTGACACCGTCCATGAAACCGTCCATGGCGTCCATCAGGGTCAGGCGCCGGGAGCCCACCACCAGAACAACGGCCAGGGTCGCCCCAATCAGGGCGGCCCAGGTCAGGACCGCGAAACTGTCGGCGTGGTTCAGGGCGTCCCGCAGGGTTGGATTGCCGGTGCCGGCGGCCAAAGCCGCCTGCCGGCCATTGAAATAGATGCCCAGGGCCGTGGTCAGGATCACCGACAGGATGGGTATGCCCGCCAAAAGCGGGCTGGCGGCCTCACCACCGTAACCCGCGGCCAGTTCATCATCAGGCTGGGGCGCGTCACTGGCCGGCCGGGCACCGGGCCGCAGAACATGGCCCTCGTGGTAGGCCCTCCGTTCGGCGCTGCGCATGGGTCCGAAATCACGCCCGGTGAACGCAATCAGGTACACAAACAGAAGGGTCAACAACGGGTAGTAACTGTAGGGGATCGTTTGCAGGAAAAAAGTGTAGGCGTTGGTATCGGGCCCCAGTCGGGACATCGCCTCCTGGATGAGGCCGACCTCGAATCCCACCCAGGTGGAAATCACCGCCACGGTGGCCACCGGAGCCGCCGTGCTGTCCACCAGGTAAGCCAGCTTCTCCCGCGAAATTTTCAACCGATCGGTCCAGGGACGCATTGTCGAACCGACCAGAAGAGTGTTCGCGTAGTCGTCGAAGAAGATGATCGTGCCCATGACCACTGTGGAAGCCTGTCCACCGCGACGGCCCGCCACCCTGGTGGTGAGCCAGCGCACCACTCCTTCGGTGGCGCCACTGCGGGACAGCACGCCGACCATGCCTCCCAATATGGAAGAGAACAGCAGGATGGCGGCATGGGACTCGTCGGCCAGGGCTCCCACCAGGTAGGTGTCCCCCACCCTGAGAAACGCGGAGCCCGGGTTGCCGGTGATGATCAACGATCCACAATAAACGCCCAGCAACAGGGCGACAACCACCTGACGAGTCACCAGGGCCATGCCGATGGCCAACACCGGCGGAATGATGGACAGCCACCCGAAATCCTTTTTGACTGCCTCGGCGGCAGCATCGCCTGCTTCACCGGAACCGAAAGCGACCCCCATCATCACGGGAATTGCCAGGACAACCAGGATGGCCAACAGGATCATCCGGTTCCGCCGCATCAAGTCATTTTCCCTTTCGCCCAATCCAGATAGGCCTTGTTCACGTAATCGGGTGGCCAGGAGATTATCTGCGGAATATCGTACGGGTGTTGCAGATTGAGTTCACCAGTGAACAGTTCGAAGCGGGCATGCAGGACCTTGAAGGTCACCGCCACTTCATCATCGCGTTTGACCGTACCGTCCCAACGGTAGAACGATACCAGGTCGGCACCGACCTGGGCGCAGACGGCAAGCCCGGCATCCACCATCAGTCCGGCGGTTTTTTCAGCGGATTCCCTGTCTGGAAAAGTCGTCACCACGACACGCAGTTCACTACTCATCAGTCACCTCCCGCGGCGGCCAGCACGGGCGCCAGGATCGTTCTCATCCGATCATGCAGACCCGGTGCGGCCGCAACGATGTGTTCGACGGGAATCAAGATGTCCCGACCCGCGAAATCAGTGACCAGGGCTCCTGCCTCCCGAGCGACGAGGGTACCGGCAGCGGTATCCCAGGGGCGCAGCCGCCATTCCCAGTAGCCGTCCAGCTTGCCGACAGCCACGTGGGCCAGGTCGATCGCCGCGCTCCCACCCCGCCGGACCCCATGGCAGCGGGCCTTCAGAAAATCCCCGACCAGGCCGGTGTTCCGATCGACAGTCTCGTCCCTGACGTAGGGAAAGCCCGTAGCCAGCAGCGCATGGTCCAGGGACACTGGCTCACGTTTGGGCAAGTCACGCGTTTCGCCATGCACCGGCCTCTCCAGCATCGCCCCCCGGCCGGCTTCGGCCAGGTAGAGTTCGTCAAGATATGGGGCAAACACCGCACCGAACCTGAGCCCGGCTGGATCACCGCAGGCAATGGAAACCGAAAAGAAAGGATAGCCGTGGGCGTAGTTGGTGGTGCCGTCCAGGGGGTCGATATACCAGGTGCGCTCCCCCGAGCCCCGACTGGCGCCCGATTCCTCCGCCAGGATGGCTTCGCCGGGAAACCGCTTTTGTATTTTTCCGATCAGCATGTCTTCGACACGCCGGTCCACATCGGTCACGAATTCGGTGGCTGTCTTCTGCTCGATCCGCATCTCCTTGCCCATGCTGTCCAGCAGGATCTCCCCCGCCTGCAGGGCAAGGTCGCGCACGGTGGCCAGTTCCGCAGACAATTCATGTTTCATGGGCGCGGCCTCCTTGCGAATCACGTCAAACGGTTCGGGCCCAACGGGCCCTGGATTGATCCCACGTTCAAAGCGGGGATCATAGGCGAGCAGCCGCCCTGGCACAACGCCAAACCCGGAGGTTGACATCCGCGGCGGGAAACTTAGCTTTTTGAATATCACGGCGGTGTCCGCCAAGAACATTTCAGGCCCTCCGGCGGGCCGAAAGGATTGTCATGAGGGATAGAATCGAAGAAGTGCTGAGCGAGATACGGCCCGCCCTGCAGGCCGACGGCGGAGACGTGGAATTCATCGATTTTCACGAAGGCATCGTGACAGTACGCATGAAGGGCGCCTGTGGCAACTGTCCCATGAGCATGATAACGCTCAAGCAGGGCATCGAGGCCCGCATGAAGGCGGTCATCCCGGAAGTCCTATCCGTCGAACAGATCTGACAGCCTGTGCTCGTACGCAATCGCGGCGAACACGAGCCCTGTCCGGCTCGGCGTTCGCCGCGTTTTCATTTCTTCTGGAAATCCCCGTTTTACTTCAGGACCTCCACCCGAACCTTCACCACCCCCCGGGTGATGTAATCCAGTTCGCCGGCCGCCTTGTAGGACAAATCAATAATGCGACCCTTAACGAACGGGCCCCGATCATTGATCCTGACGACGACCTTTTTCCCGTTGACCAGGTTCGTGACCCGAACCGTTGTGCCGAAGGAAAGCGTCTTGTGGGCGGCGGTCATCTTGTTTTCGTCGTAGATCTCGCCGTTGGCGGTGGTGCGCCCGTGAAACTTGTGGGCGTAATAGGACGCTTCGCCTTCCTGGACCGAACCCGGTTCTGAACCGGGTTCACCGGACCCTCCGCCGCAACCGGACACAGCCAGGACTACGAGGGCCAGCATCAACAGGGCGTTGCTCCGCGCTTTGTCCGTGAAATCCATCATATCTCCTTGGCGCCAAGCCGCAGCAGGGCCCGGCGCAGTTTGGTATGGGCATCGAACTTCAAAGTGAAATCGGATTCCCGCCGGCCACCCTTGGCCCGAATGACGCCGGCCAGGTCGCTTTTTTCCTTCCGTGACCAGGTTTCCAATCCGGGAAGGATCAGAACCAGCGGAGCCCAGCGGCCCCAAGCCAACTTTTCTCCTTCGGTGAATCGCGTCATGTCACGGACACCCAGCATCCTGGCCGCTTCACGCCCGCAAATGACCGGGGCGCGGTCCCGCCGGGATCCGAAGCGGTGGGAGAGATAGGCGGTGATGTGGGTCCCGATTCCACCAAAGGGAAGTTGCCCGATCACATCCTGTCGAGGTGCACCCATGTCATAGTACACGTTTTCCGTGGCCAGGCGTTTCAAGGTCGCGCGGCTGGAACGGTGCCCTGGCGACTTCCGCATTCTTGTCAATTCGACATTCATCAGCTCAAGCAGATCCTCGTCCCGAGGCCGGAACCCGAGTTTCTGGTAAAACCACCAGGCACCCGACGCCAGTCCCTCGTCGTTGCCCTCTCCACCGAGCTGGTAGGGAAAGAGGGTGAAAGTTCGCGCCTTGAACTGACGCCGCAGAACCGTCAGGAGCCTGCCAAACAGATAACCCGCCTCCACCCCGCGGAATGTGTCGAAGACGTTGAAGGCCACTTCGACCGACCGGAACAGGGCGCTGATCACCCCGTACCCTATGGGCACACCATTTCTGAGCAGCAGGTAGCCGTAGACGGTCTCGAACATCAGGCGTCGATCGGGGGCCATCCCCACAAGGGCGATGGTCAAGCCGTCCCCGCAGTGGGCCAACCGGACATCCCGCACCTCGGCGAAGGCGAAGGCGTCCAGATCGCGACTCCTGGTAACCAGGGCCTCCCGGCACAAATGCAGGATTTTCTCCGCGGTTTTCGGCCCGGGAAACTTCATCTCGGGGCTGGCCCGACGCAACTCCTCCTCCAGGTCGGGCCGGCCGCGACGAAGCGGATGCGACTGAAAATGCGGCGGACCGACCCGCAACCAGGCGCGTGTTCGTGAGGGTCCTCCGGGCCCTGGTTCGACGATCATCGGCACGGCCAGATCCTCATAGAACATTTCGCGCGCGAATCCATCCATTTTCAGGCGGGCGATCCTGCGGACCACGAACGCCGCGTCCGTTTCACCGGGGCCTTTCATCCGGTCGATCCATTCGCGGACCGAGAACCCCTGCTCATCCAGCGCGGGGGTTTCGCTGAAAATTCCCAGAAGCGGAAGGATTTTTTCGATCCCCGCGCCGGACCCTCTGACCTGCCAGTCGATGCCCAGCCGATCCGGCCAGCATTCCGTCAGCCAAGTTGCCATTCCGTGGTAGAACTCGTAGTGGATTCGTGTTCCGGCGATGCCTGTATCAGCCAACCGGGATCGGTGCCGCCGCAGGTCCGCGCGACTGTCGAAACCCTCCAACATTTTCACCACCTGATCCAGCAGGGCGGCGTCATCGGGATGCGCCCGCATGAAGCAAAGCAGTTCATGGAGACGTTCAACCTGCCTGGGATTATCAAGCCCGGCCACGGCGAGACCATCCAGCAGGTCCTGCTTACGACCGGCTGCCCCCTCACCGAACCGGTTGCGAAGCCGCGTCAGTTCCTTGAGCATTGTTGAAGGGCGTCGGCCCATGGAATCCTCCAGTCAAAAGGAAGGAAATCGGATTTACTCAACCACGGTGATCCCTGACAAAAAGCCATGGCCCACTGGCCGGAGGCTCCTCGAACGGTTCCCAACCCATTTCCCCGAAGCCGAGCAGATCAACCGGTGTTTTGGCGATGGTCATCAAGGCAAAGCGCGCCAAGGCGCCCCGAGCCATCTTGGAGTGGACCGGAGCGGTGCGAAAAGTGCCGTCCGACAGGCGTTCCTTGAAGACCGGACTGATCATCGGCCCCCGCAGGCGTTTCGGATCCAGGGCTTTCACATACTCCTGTGAAGCAACGCTGATCACGGGTTCACCATCCTTCAACCCGGCGTTCAAAGAGTCGGTCAACCGGTCCCGCCAGAACAGGGTCAGATTCTTCGCGCCTTTGGGTTTGACCTTGCTGCCCATTTCCAGGCGGTAGGCTTCCACCTCGTCCAGAGGCCGCAGCAACCCGTAAAGACCGGACAGAATCCGCACGGTTTTCTGGGCCCGGTTCCACTGCGCCACCGTCAGCGAGGACGCGCCGAGGTACTTGTAGACCAGACCGGTGAAGGCCAGCAGGGCCGGCTTGCGGAGTCGGTCCGTTTCCCCCCACAGGGCGAGGTCAGCCCGTGTCTTGTCGGCCAGTTTGCCCTTGACCGCCATGAGATCGCCCAGCCGAGTCAGACTCATTTTCGCCAAAGGACCGGCCAGTTCCCTGGCTTCGGCCAGATGGACCGGCTCGGTCGGTGAGAGCCTCGCCGGCACATCCGCCTTCAGATCCATGGTTTTGGTGCTGTTCAAAAGGATGAGCATCTCATCTCCAGGGGATGTTCAAACAAGTCAGCCCCGCCGGATGGCAGGGCTGATGATAAACGAACAATTTGAATGATGCTAGAAGTGGAACTGCCTGAAGATGACCAGCGCCGCCCGGTGGAAAGCATCGGGCATCACTCCGAGCCAGATCACCAGCAGGGCCAGGACACCGGAAGTGACCACCGAAACCAGTTCCGTGCCCTGGTAACCGGACTCCTCCGGTTCCTTCATGTACATGACCACGATCACGCGCAGGTAATAATACACGGAGATCAGGGAGTTGATGACGCCGATGACGGCCAGGGGAATCAGCCCGGCGCGAACAACCGCGGAGAACAGGTAGAACTTGGCCATGAAACCAACGAAGGGCGGAATACCGGCCAGGGAAAGCAGGGCAATTCCCAGGGTGGCCGCGGCCAGGGGCTGACGACGGCTTAATCCCGCGTAGCCGTTGATGTCGATGGCGTCTTCACCGGATTTGTGGTTCATGACGTTGATGATGCCGAAGGCCGCCAGATTCATCAGACTGTACCCGACCAGGTAGAAAAGGATGGCCGCCCCGGCGGACTCCCCTATCTCCTGGCTTCGCATCATCATGTCGGAACCACCGGCCGACGGGGAGATCAGGGTCACCACACCCAACAGCAGATAACCGGCGTGGGCCACACTGGACCAGGCCAGCATTCGTTTGATGTTGCTCTGGGCCAGCGCGACCAGATTGCCGAAACTCATGGTCAAAATGGCAAAGCCGGTCAGCACGGAATACCAGGCAAAGGCCAATTGGGGCTGCATCAGCATGGCGAAGCGGACCAGGATGGCGAAACCGGCCGCCTTGATGGCCGTGGCCATGAAACCCGTCACGTATGACGGAGCACCGTCGTAGACATCGGGCGTCCACATATGGAAGGGCACCATCGCCACCTTGAAACCGAAACCCACCAGCATCAGGGCCGAACCGAGCCCCACGATCAGGACATCGGGATTCTGGGTCTTCATGGCGAGGGTGATGTCGGCAAACCCGGTTCCGCCGGCGAAACCGTAGATCAGGGCCATCCCCATCAGCAGAAAAGCCGATGAGAAACCACCCAGGATCAGGTACTTGAACCCGGCTTCACTACTGCGGATGTTCCCCCTGACCCCTCCGACCAGGATGTAGGTGGCCAGACTCATTGTTTCCAGACCGAGGAAAATCGTCAGCAGGTCGTTGGCTGCCACCAGGATCATCATGCCCAGAGTGGCGAACAGAAGCAGGGGGTAGAATTCAGGCCGGTACTTTCCCTCCCGGTCGAAAAGTCCGGTGGCGAAAATGGTCGTCATCACCCCGATGCCGGCGAACAGGTAGTTGAAGAACCTGGTGAAATCACCGGTGATCATCATGCCGCCCAGCAATTCCCCGTCGGTGCGCCGACCGACGATCTGAACAATGACCGCGCCGATCAGGATGAACATGGTCAAGTACGACAGGTGATCCTTCTTCAGGGTCCGAACGAAGGAATCCACCACCATGACCAGCAGCCCGCCGACCGCCACGATCAGGTAGGGCAACAGTGCCCCCCACTGACTGCTGATATTCGGTACGAAAAATTCGTTCATCACTGGTTCTCCGTGTCCCGGACGATGAAGACCGGGTGGTCCTGTCCGGATTCAGGTTCGGCATGGCGGACATGGTGCGACGCGGGTTCCTCGGTTGTGTCGACGCCGCCGTTGAGCGGAGCCAGCACGGTGGCCACGCTGGCCTCTACTTTGTCCAGGATCAGACCGGGACGCACGCCCAGCCAGAACATGAAGATCACGATGGGCAGCAGGACTGCGATTTCCCGCAGACTCAGATCGGGCAGCCCCTTGTTTTTCTCATTGGCGAGTTTGCCGAAGAAGACCCGCTGATACATCCACAGCATGTAGATGGCGCCCAGCACAACGCCGGTGGTGGCCAGGATGGCCATCAGCTTCGCGTGGGCCAGGGTTTCGCTCCCGAAGGTCCCGAACAGGATCATGAACTCGCCGATGAAACCCGCCATACCCGGAAGTCCCACGCTGGCCAGGGTGGCGATCATGAAGAAGGTCGCGTACACGGGCATCCCGTGGGCAAGTCCGCCGAATTCAGAGATCTGACGGGTATGGCGGCGTTCGTAGATAACACCGACCAGAAGGAACAGGGCGCCGGTGGACAGGCCGTGGGCGAGCATCGTGAAGATGCCGCCGGCCACACCCAGGGGCGTCAAACTGAACAGGCCCAGCACCACGAAACCAAGGTGACTGACGGACGAATAGGCCACCAGTTTCTTGACATCCGGCTGCACCATGGCCACCAGGGCGCCATAGATGATGCCGATCACCGCCAGAATACTGATCGCCGGAGCGAAATAGGCCACTCCCTCAGGAAACAAGGGCATGGCGAAGCGCAGCATGCCGTAGGTACCCATCTTCAGTAACACACCGGCCAGGACGACCGAGCCCGCCGTCGGCGCCTCGACGTGCGCGTCGGGAAGCCAGGTGTGAAGCGGAAACACCGGCACCTTGATGGCGAAAGCCAGGAAAAAGGCGGCGAACAACCAGAGTTGGGCCTCGTGCCCCAGGCTGACCTGCAGGAAATCGAAGAGGTTCATGCTGCCTGCCTGGAAGTACAGGTACAGAATGCCCACCAGCATGAATACCGAACCGACCATGGTGAAGATGAAGAACTTCACCGCCGCGTAAATACGTCGCTGCCCGCCCCAGATTCCGATGAGGAAGTACATCGGGATGAGCATGGCTTCCCAGAAGACGTAGAACAGGAGCATGTCCCGCGCGAAGAAGGTGCCAAGCATGGCCGTCTGCAAAAACAGGATGAAGGCCATGAACTCCGGAACCCGGTCGGTGATCGCCTTCCAAGTGGACAGAATGACCAAAGGCCCCAGGAAGGCGGTCAGCATCACCAGCACCAGGCTGATGCCGTCCATCCCCATGTGGTAGCTGATCTGCCCGTTGAACAGCCAGGCGACCTTCTCGACGAACTGGTCGTCACCACGGCTACTGTCGAAATGGAACCACAGGTAAAGCACCAGGACAAAGTCCACCAGGGCCACCACAAGAGCGAAGATGCGCGCATGGGAATCACGTCTGATAATCGTCCACAGCAGCACCGAGCCGAGCAGCGGAAAAAACGTGACCCAGGTCAGGATGTGATCAGTTATCAGCGACAAACCGTCGTCCTCCTAGCCCGAGAAACTGAGATAAAGGACAAAAACCGTGACCCCGATGGTGAAAGACCAGGCGTAGAAGCGGACCATTCCGTTCTGGAACAGACGCAGCATCGACCCGGTGATCGCCACCACGAGGGCGGAACCATTGACCAGAAGACCGTCGATCAGACCTGCGTCCACGATCTTCCATAAGACATTCTTTGACAGCCGGTAACCAGGGCGAATGAAAGTGCCTTCATAAGCCTCGTCCACGTAATATTTGTTGAGCAGGACCTTGTGCGGGAACCCGCCGGCCATGTTCCGGAAAGACGTGGCGATGGAGATCTTTTTCATGTAGACGAAATAACCCAACCCAAGGCCGAGCAGACCCCAGGTCAGGGAAGCCCCTGCCAGGATCCATTCCATCATGGTGTCATGCATGGCCTCGCCAGCTGCGTGGCCGGTGCCCGCCACATGTGCCGCGGTTTCCATGGCACCGGAGACGGCTCCGTGGGATGCCACATCATGACCGGCGCTGAAGACCGGAGCGAGCCACTGCTCGAACCAGGCGCCGCCACCCATGAAGTGGGGCCAACCGATCCAGCCGCCGACGAGCGACAGCACCGCCAGGATAACCAAGGGCATCGTCATGGTCGCCGGCGATTCGTGGATATGACTTTTGACCTCGGCACTGGCGCGGTTTTCACCGTAGAAGGTCAGCACCACCAGTCGCATCATGTAGAAGGCGGTCAGGCCTGCCGCGAGGAACCCGAGGGCCCAGGGCAGCACCCCACCCAATTCACCGCTGAAGGTTTTCCAGAGGATCTCGTCCTTGCTGAAGAAACCGGCAAAAGGGAAAATTCCCGCCAGGGCCAAGGTACCGGCCAGGAAGGTCCAGTAGGTGATCGGCAGTTTTTTCTTCAACCCTCCCATGACCCGCATGTCCTGCTCGTTGCTCATGGCATGGATCACCGAACCGGAGCCGAGAAACAGCAGGGCCTTGAAAAAGGCATGGGTCATGACATGGAAGATCGCGATCCCGAAGGCCCCCACTCCGCATGCCAACATCATGTACCCGAGCTGACTGACGGTGGAATAGGCCAGGACCTTCTTGATGTCATTCTGGGTCAGGGCAATGGTTGCCGCGAAAACAGCCGTCACCACCCCGATGGCCGCGACCACCCCCATGGCCGTGGGCGACAGGATAAACAGGAAGTTCATGCGGGCGACCATGTAGACACCGGCGGTGACCATGGTGGCGGCATGGATCAGGGCACTGACCGGCGTTGGACCGGCCATGGCGTCGGGCAGCCATATATACAATGGAATCTGAGCTGATTTCCCGGTTGCTCCCAGGAACAGCAACAAGCAAATGGCCGTGGCCAGGGGCGCCAAGAC